>JARRNW010000058.1:0-11380 GCA_037384565.1 Candidatus Thiodiazotropha sp. | reverse complement strand
CCTCCGATTCATGAGTTTTTGCCCACGGAACAGCAGTTGCTCTCAGATCTGGAAGAGTTGCGCCACCTGCGCAATTCGGTGCGAGGCATGAACGTGCTGGCCGGCAGCCTGATGCTGTTGGAAGAGCCGAGCCGTGCCAAATCCGAGGCCGACGATCTGCGTCATCTGGTGGACGAGAGTCTGGTCGAACAGGCGATCGAGAAGAAAGAGACCATGCTACGCAAGGTGCGTGCCCTGACCGAAACCAATCCCATGCTGGGTCACCGGGGTGTTCGTCTCGGCATCACCTTTCCGGAGATCTATGGCATGCAGATCCGTGCCATTCTGGAGGCTGCCGCCGAGTGCGCCGCCAAGGATCTGGAGGTGCATCCCCAGATCATGGTGCCTCAGGTGTGTACGGCCGAGGAACTCAAGCTGGTGAAGACCACCGTGGACCGGATCCATCAGGATGTGGAGGCGAGTTCAGGGCACAAGATCGACTTCCGTTTCGGCACCATGATCGAGGTGGTGCGCGCTTGCATGCGGGCGGAATCCCTGGCGGAGCAGGCGGAGTTCTTCTCCTTCGGCACCAACGACCTGACTCAGGCCACCTTTTCATTCTCCCGGGAGGATGCGGAGAACAAGTTCCTGCCCATGTACAATCAGAACGGCATCCTCAAGGATAATCCCTTCGAAGTACTGGATGAGAAGGGAGTAGGCAAACTGATGGGGTTGGCCGTGGAGTGGGGGCGCAGTATCAAGTCTGATCTCAGTGTCGGCATTTGTGGCGAACATGGGGGGCATCCCAGTTCTATCGCCTTCTGCCATAAGGTGGGATTGAATTATGTCTCCTGCTCGGCACCCCGGGTGCCGGTAGCCCGACTGGCCGCGGCCCATGCGAGTCTGAAGGCCTGACGGGGCTGTGCCAGGGATGGCTTGGCGTCTCGCCCGGAGGGAGGCCCGCACATGCCCCAATGCTGCGTTGCGCCGCTTGACAAGAGCCTGCCATTGCCTGCGCGTCATGCCCGCAGGAAATGCCCTTGGGACCCGTGCGGGCCTCTATAAACGCGCATTAGTATGAGACACTACACTAGCCCGGGATATCCAATCCCGGGATAATCCTTTGAAACAAATCCGAATTACACAGTGCTTCATTTGTGCGACTGGGGTTTCATTCAATCGAGTTGGCGTTAGTATAGGAGAGTCGTAGTTTCAGGAGGTGAGCGCCATGCGTTGGCTTTGTACGATCCCGTCCGTTCTGTTGCTGATCGTTTCCCTTTCGGTTGAAGCCGAACCGGTGACCTGGCAGGGCACCCTTCAGGATGGCAGTCAGGTTGTCATTGATTCCGATACCAATAAGATTACCCGGAGTGCGGATGGGGTCAGCTCCCCCCTCTGGGATGGGGTGCATACCCTCAGCAACGGTGCCGTGGTCATCGTTCGCGACGGAATCGTGGTCAAGGATGTGGCGATTCTCGAAGCGGAGCGGGAGCGGCAACAGGAACAGCTCAGCGCTGCCTGCATGCAATTGGTGACCAAGGTCTGCGGTGAGCACAATGAGTGTGACTCCCAGCCTGCCTGTGATCCGGCGAGGCAGTTGATGGCGATGGAGCGTCAGGAGATGCAACAACGGCCCCAGGGCAATCTGGAAACCTCTTCCCTGTGTCTCGAGGGACTTCACAACGAGGCCTATTTTGCCGCCTGTCCAATCCAAAGCAAGGGAGAGAAAACCGCCTGTGAGCGTCTGCAGCTGCAGGTCTGCGGCAACGACGATCAATGTACCGAACGGGAGGCCTGTGATGCCGCCCGCCAGTTGGTGAAGATGGAGCAGCAGGATCGTTTGCGGGTTCCCGGTGGCTTCACCTACGCCACCGCCCAATGCCGTGATCAATTGCACTCGGACTCCGAGTACTTTCGCAGCTGTGAGTAATTTCAAGGCTTGTCGAATTGTTTGACAGCGGCTCAGACGGACCGGAGACGTGCAAACAAGTACCTGCGCGTGTTTTGTTGAATATTACCGATCCCTGCGAGAATCCTGGTCGATGTCCTGTCGGAAGATTTTACAGGCAGGTGCCTGTCAGGATTACTTTCGATCGCTACTTGCAGGCTAGTGGATAATAAACATGGGGTTACAGGGGGTTGGCACCCTTTATGCAGCATTGGTAGGCAGAAGACATCGAATCAGAGGAGAGATCCATGTCAGTCTGTCGCACACAACCCAACGCGTGGCCGGAAGATCCGGCATGGCCGGATCCCCTAGGCAATGATCCTTACGACATCAGTGGATGAACAGACCACCGTTCACCGGCAGATTCGCACCTGTGATATAGGTACTGGCATCATCCGCCAGGAAGGCCACCGCATGGGCAATCTCTTCCGGCTCACCCATGCGGCGCATGGGAATTCCCCCGACTATGGCTTCACGCACGTCGTCGCGCATAGCGGCGGTCATGGGAGTTGCGATGTACCCGGGGGAAACTGTATTCACAGTCACGCCCTTGGCGGCGCCTTCATAGGCCAGGGCCATGGTAAAGCCGTGCATGCCGGCTTTGGCGGCTGAGTAGTTGGTTTGGCCGAACTGACCCCGTTGACCGTTCACCGATGCGATATTGATGACCCGTCCAAACCCCCGTTCGAGCATACTGTTCCACACCGGCTGAGTGATATAGAAGACGCTGCTCAGATTGGTGTCGATCACTGCATCCCATTGTTCTCCAGTCATTTTTTTCAGGGTGCTGTCCCGGGTGATACCGGCGCAATTGACGAGAATGTCAACAGGGCCGAATTGCTCGACAATCCCATTCATCAGCTGACCGCCCCCCGCTGCCGTGGAGACATCACCCGCCACTACGTTCACTTCAAAACCTTTCGATTTGAGGTCTTCCCGCCAGGTATCCACTCTGTCCTGCTCCGAGGGATGACAGGTGGCCACGACCTTGGCGCCTTCCTGTGCCAGGCGTAAACAGATAGCGGTACCGATTCCGCCCAGACCACCGGTGACAACTGCGAGCTTGTCATGACAACTCATGCGATTTACTTCCTCATGTTACCCGGACACCAGGCCCAGGTGCGTGAAACGGACTATCAGGTTTGGAAAAGGCCCGTGTTCCGGGGGATATGCTTAATTTAGGAGAACGGATGCTCCGACGACAGAAAACCGGCATGCGCCGGTTTTGTGTCGTGGTGAATGAGTGGATCAAGCGGCCTTTTCGGCTACTTTGTTGATCTTCTTGTTCATTGCAGCCAGATTGGATTCGTACCAGCCCCGGTACTCTTCACCGGTCTTCTGGCCCAGATCGATGGCTTCGCGGGTCTTGCTCAGCAGATCTTCGCCCAGTTTACGGGTCAGGTCCATCTGGCCGGCCAGCGCGGTGTGATAGTCCTTCGATTCGGTCATCAGTTTGAACTGTTCCATACTGGTGTTCATCACGGTGTTCAGGGTATTCAGCTGAGTTTCCATGACCGTGTTCCAGGTCTTCATGCCGATATCGGTCAGCTGGCGGATACTGTCGTAACCGGCGACGTTGAACTCGTTGATCATTTCGATGCTTTCTTTTGCGTTTGCCATGAGGGGTGCTCCTGTGGAGGGGGGGTGTTGTGCAGCGCAGCATTGTTGCATTGCAGCATAGGTTGGCAGGAGGGGCTTGTCAAGAGAAAATTGTGCGCCGCACAATGAAGAGGGGGTTGTTATTTGTCCTCTTTTTTACCGCTGAACCCCGCTGCGTTGAAAAACTCCTTTTGCAGGTTGCTCCACATTTTCATGTTGTGCTGGGCCAGGTTGGCCATCTGGGTGAAGGGATCTTCCCCGATGTTTTTCCGGAACTGCTCCTGTTGTGCCGTGAACAGGCTGAGGCTCTGTTCCAGGTAGTTACCAAAAATACCCTGGAGGGTTCCTCCGTAGAAACGAATGATCTGAGAGAGCATGTCCGCCGTGAACAGAGGGGTACCGCCCGACTCGGTTTCGAGGATGATCTGCAGCAGGATGGTGCGGGTGATGTCCTCTTCGGAGGTGGAATCGATGACCTTGATCATCTCGCCCCCGATAATTAACTGACGCAGCTGCGTCAGGGTGATGTATTTGCTCTGTTCCGTGTCGTACAGGCGGCGATTGGGGTATTTTTTGATGATTCGTTCTGGCATGTTTCCGGCACTGTTACGAGTGTTCCACAGGACATGATACTAAAACTAGCCGTACGAGCGGTATTGTTTTTGGGAACCACAACTCGAGCCGTGACCCTGTGGGGATCAGGGAAGGGGGGACCGACCGGAGTCAGGTCCCGGGCAAACGGGACGGTGTCGCGGGTCAGCCCCGCTCGACCGCCATAGCCACACCTTGACCGCCACCGATACACAGTGTTGCGAGGCCTTTTTTGCTATTCCGGCGTTTCATTTCATGCAACAGAGTCACCAGTACCCGACACCCCGAGGCGCCGATCGGATGTCCCAGGGCGATGGCGCCACCGTGAACATTGACCTTGCTCATGTCCCACCCCATCTCCTGATTGACGCACATGGCCTGGGCGGCAAACGCCTCGTTGGCTTCGATCAGGTCTAATTCACTCACATTCCAGCCCGCCTTCTCAAGGCATTGGGTCGAGGCGGGTATGGGGCCGGTGCCCATGATGGCGGGATCGACGCCTGCTGAGGAGAAGGCCGCGATCCGGGCCAGGGGTTCCAGACCAAGGGATTTTGCCTTGCTTTCGGTCATCACCATGACGGCCGCGGCGCCATCGTTCAGACCCGAAGCATTTCCGGCGGTGATGCTGCCGTCCCTGGAGAAGGCGGGGCGCAGCTTTGCCAGACTCTGCGAGGTGGTGCCGGGGCGGGGAAATTCGTCCGTGTCGAAGATCACCGGGTCGCCTTTTCGCTGGGGGATGGGGATGGGCACGATCTCGTCGCTGAAGACCGCTTGATTCAGAGCCGCCTCGGCCTTCTGCTGGGATGCGGCCGCGAATTCATCCTGGGCCTCGCGGCTGAAGCCGAACTTATCGGCAACGTTCTGCGCGGTTGTGCCCATATGATAGTTGTTGAATGCGTCCCACAGGCCATCGACAATCATCGTGTCGACCATTTTCCAGTCACCCATTTTACTGCCGTTGCGCGAGTTCGGCAGGGCGTGAGGCGCCAGACTCATGCTCTCCTGACCACCGGCAATGACCACTTCCGCATCGCCGCAGGCGACGGCCTGCATCGCCAGATGGACCGCCTTGAGACCGCTGCCACAGACCTTGTTGATGGTCATGGCGGGGGTTTCCACCGGCAGGCCGGCGGCAAGAGTGGCCTGACGGGCCGGATTCTGGCCGGCTGCGGCGGTCAGTACCTGACCCATGATGACCTCATCCACCTGTTCGGGTTTGACACCGGTGCGTTCCAAAAGCCCCTTGATGATCGATGCACCCAGCTGATGACCGGGAATGTTGGCCAGGCTACCGCCAAAGGTGCCTATGGCGCTCCGTACTGCAGCTACGATAACGATGTTTTCACTCACCTTGGATGGTCCTCATATTGTCTGTGTATTTAAACCTGAGTCCTGGGCAACGACGGATCGGACAGATGTGTTGTAACAAAAAATGTTGCAGCGCACAAATTTTATTGCTAGCTTAAACCCATTGAACGAGACTTTGTGTTTCGTGAGGAATGCGGCACGTCACAGCCCGTAGCCATCCGTTAAACCATGACAAAGCGACGGGGGACGGCAACAGGTTAATCGACCGAACAACAGGGCCAAACCATGAGTGAATCTCCTTTCTGGAACGAGGACTGGATGAAGACCCAGCAAAAATACTGGGACAACTGGACCGAAATGAGTCGTAAGGCGATGGGATTGGAAACGCCCAGCAAATCGCCCATCGAGAGCGCCATGGAGCATTGGTGGCAGGCGGTCTCTCCTTCGTCGGACGACAAGACCCGTGACTTCATGGGTAAGATGCTCAATCAGGCCCAGAGCTATTTCCGTCTGGCGGAGGACTACTACGGTAATTCCCAGGATTCGTCCCACTGGTTCGAAACCGCCAACCGCACCGTGAAAGACCTGCAGAAACTGTTCACCAGCGGCCTGGAGCAGGCGCTCAGTGGAACCGAGTCCGCGGGTGATGATGCCCTGCACAAGATGATGGCCTTCTGGGAGATGCCCTCGGACAATTGGCAACGCATGATTTCATCCCTGTCGCTGCTGCCGGGTGATCTGCTGCGCAACATGCCCAACCTGGAGGGTATGGGGCTGGAACGCTTTCTCAGTGCTCCGGGCCTGGGGTACATGCGCGAAGAGGAAGGCCAATACAAAAAATTGATGGCTTTGGGGCTCCAGTATCAGAAGGCGTTGGGTGAATACACCCACTTCTTCTCCAATCTCGGTCTGCTCGCGGCGAACCGCCTGGGCGAAAAGATTGCCGATCTTTCCGAAAGCGGCGGGAAGATTGAATCCGCCCGGGGGCTCTACGACCTGTGGGTCAATAGCAGTGAAGAGGTTTACAGCGAACAGGTGATGACCCCGGAATATACCCTTATTCATGGCACCCTGGTCAACAGCCTGATGAAGTTGAAACAGTGCCTCGGTCACATCGTCGACGAGATCCTGGGGGGGCTGAACATGCCGACCCGCCGGGAGCTGCGCACCCTGCAGGACCGTCTGCAGGAATCACGACGTGAGACCAAGTCGATGCGTCGGGAGATTGAGGCGTTGCAGGAGCAGATGATTGCGCTGCGCACCCAAATGAACCATCAGCCCAAGCAGTCTGCAGCGGCAAGCGCACCCGCGACTCCAAAGAAAAAAGCCAGTGTAAAAAAACAAGCTGCGAAGAGACCGGCGCGTAACAGCGACTGAGCGGAACATAAACGAGGAGAACCGACGTGCAACCATTCAATATGCGGCCGGATCGCCTGGCCGAAGAAGTATTCGACTACAGCCGCAAATTGGGCAAGGGAGTCGAAAACCTTCTGAACGCAGAGAAAATCGACACCGGTGTGACTCCCAAGGTGGAGGTTTACAGCGAGGACAAATTGCGGCTTTACCGTTATGAGGCACCGGCGGATGTGGTGCAGAGCCGGGTACCGACACTGGTAGTGTATGCACTGGTGAACCGGCCTTACATGACGGACCTGCAGGAGAATCGTTCCACCATCCGCAATCTGCTTGCGGCGGGTCAGGATGTCTATCTGGTGGACTGGGGTTACCCGGATGAGGCGGATCGTTCGCTGACCATGGACGACTACATCAATGGCTACATGGACCGTTGTGTAGAGGTGATCCGTAAACGTCACAAACTCGACAAGATCAATCTATTGGGCATCTGCCAGGGTGGCGCCTTCAGTCTGTGCTACACCGCCATGCATCCTGACAAGATCAAAAATCTGATCACCATGGTGACGCCGGTGGATTTCAAGACTCCGGACAACATGCTCTCCGCCTGGGTGCAGCACATGGATATCGATTTGCTGGTCGATACCCTGGGCAATGTGCCAGGGGAACTGTTGAACTGGACCTTCCTGTCACTCAAACCCTTCAGTCTTACCGGCCAGAAATACCTGAGCATGGTGGATGTGCTCGAAGACGAGGACAAGCTGAAAAACTTCCTGCGTATGGAGAAGTGGATCTTCGACAGCCCCGACCAGGCCGGCGAGACCTTCCGGCAGTTCATCAAGGATTTCTACCAGAACAACGGTTTCCTGGAAGGCAGTGTAAAGATCGGCAAACAGCCAATTGATTTGCAGAACATCACCTGTCCGATTCTTAACATCTATGCCGAACAGGATCACCTGGTGCCACCGGATGCATCCCGTGCCCTGCGTGGACTGACCGGCTCAACGGATTACACGGAACTCTCCTTCCCGGGTGGCCATATCGGTATCTACGTGAGTGGTAAGGCTCAGAAAGAGGTACCCCCCGCCATCGGCCGCTGGCTCGATGAGCGGGTCGATTAGATCAAACGAATGATCCTCCCCCGGTAGTTCGCTGCCGGATTCTTCGGGGTGCCAGTGGCACCCCTTTTTTTAGGGAAGATTTTCGGGTGTTTAACGAAGTTCACTAACTCAATATACTCTCTGTTTAATTCAGCAACTAAACCGGGCCATGTCCTGGGCATGGATTGTAAGTAAACCATCCTTGGCGGAAGTTTATACATTGAGTCACTGGGTTAATATGATTTCGGGAATATCTCAATAAAAGGTTGATATTGTTTTAAATGACCAGAAGAAAGATGCGGATGTTTTCCGGCAGACCCGAATGCCGGCCGTATTATTGTTGATTCGTTCGGGTTAAAGGGAGGCATTGGCATAAGTTACGAAAGGAGAAAGTAATGAACGGTTGCATATTTAATAAAACCAGGATCGTGTGTTCCTTGCTTATTGGCGCCCTGTACAGCGGTGTTTCTTTGGCGTCAGTCATCGATGTTGATTCGACAACAGGTAATGGTGCCGATAGCTATGTCTCGACATGGCCGGGGGAGCGAGATACCAATTTTGGATTTGATGATACGTTCTACTTGAAAAATGATTCGGGGACCGGATTCGTTAACCGAAAAGGTTATGTCAGATTTGATTTAAGTTCGATTCAAGGTGCCGTTGAGGACGTTAGCCTCAACTTGAGCTTCGTTGAGGATACCCACACCACGCCGGCCGTCTGGTCTATCAATGTTTATGGATTGACCGATGGCCATGTGGGGGAGGATTGGTCGGAAACCGGGATTACCTGGAATAACGCCCCGGCAAACAATACAAGCAGTGGCGGCGGATTGTTGGGCGGGGAAGCTTCGCTGTTGGGTTCCTTCGAGTTCGATACCGCTAGCTTGCTGCCCGGGGATTCTGTGCCCTTTAGTTCATCGGATCTGACGAGTTTCGTTCAAAGCGACACCAATGATCTGTTAACCCTGATCTTCATTCGCCAGAACCGGAGTCTGAGCAATGTCGGTTTTGCCACGGGGGAGCACGCGACTTTCGCGCCTCCGACGCTGACGTTAACCACGGTACCTGTTCCGGCGGCTGCTGTTCTTTTCGGATCCGGTTTTTTCTGGCTATTTGGAACGGGTTTCAGGCGTTTGAGTAGAGGATAGCGTGTTCTGGTCCGCACATGGGTCGATGGAGAGTCCCTTCTCCGCCAGGAGAGGGGGCAATCTGTTCATGCTTTGATCATTCGCTGGCATCCTTGCCATCTTAATGGGCTAATCCTTCCTGTCAGCGCAATCCCCTTCAAAGATCGAACATGCTTCTGGGTTAATTTGCCTGCCCTGTCCTCGAGGGCGCCTTGAGCCCCTTTGTTAATTGAACAATCCTCACATCGGAATGATTCACTATACTTAATAGGATGGACGGAATCGTGAATGGATCATGAAAGGAGGTGGCATATGATCAGGATGTTTTGCGTAATGGTCGTTGTGTCACTCATGCTGGGTTGCTCAGGGTATGTTTTTCAGGGTCTACCAGGTCTGGGCGGTTCGAGCGGAAGTGCGACGGATATCAATAACCAGGGTGACATTGTCGGACACTGCAGGACCGAAGAAGGTGTCAGTCACGCGGTTTTATGGCATACAGGCAGTGTTGTGGATCTGGGAACCCTTGGCGGAGACAATAGCTATGCCCTGGGTATCAACGATGACGGAGACGTCGTAGGTTACAGTGAAACAGCGGATGGAGATATGCACGCTTTTGTCTGGCAGGAGGGGATTATGACCGATATTCATGACCCTGATGTGACGTTTTTAAACCAGAGCTACGCGCATGACATAAGTGATCATGGTTTGATTGCAGGTACGATGAGTATCGGTGGCATTGTCTGGCTGGCGCCTGACCATTATGTGTGGGTGCTTGAAGGAAGCGGATTCCACGGTCCTTCCGATGCCTATGATGTCAACAACAGTGGGCAGGCCGTCGGTTGGTATCATGGAAACGACCAGGCTTACGTCTGGCAGGATGGAAGCATGACGATCCTTCCGCATCTTGGTGTTAATCGTTCCAGGGCATACGGTATCAATAACTCGGGACAGATCGCCGGTTCGGTCGTTGATCCCGATTCCCATCTAACAACGGCGGCCGTATGGCAAGCCGATAGTCCCCCACAGATGCTGGGTACATTGGGGGGGAATATGAGTATGGCGAGAGCGATCAGTGACACCGGTACGATCGTCGGTATGTCTACAAACCCTGAAGATGCAGAGGTTCCGTTTTATGCCACCCTGTCGGAAGGCGTGATGCATGAATTGATGAATTTGAGTAGCGGATGGGCCGCAAACGTGAATCGCCACGGGGTCATCGTTGGATGGGTCGTCGATTCCCAGGGTGACCGGAGACCGGTCAAGTGGGTCTGGACGTCCTGGCAATGGCCCTAAGCCATAGTCAACTGACCGGATAGGCCGCTCGATCGGACGATGCGGCCGATTGCGCATTATTCCTTATTCAATGTCTGGATGAAGATGGGGGACATCCCGGTACCATGACCACGATTTGGTGGTAGGCTATCTGTCGTGGTCAAAACCCGGTGTCAGTCAGGTTGCATCCTGTTGATGCTGGCGGCAGGTTTTTGAGCTTAATCTGATTTGAGATGCAACGCTCATGAAACGGGGAGAGGCATGACGCAGAATCGCAGTGCCGATACAAACGGCTTTTCCAATTGGATACAGGATTTCATGCGCCAGGATTCGGCCAGCGGGATCCTGTTGATCCTGGCAGCCGTTCTGGCGATGCTGCTCGAAAACTCCCCACTGAGCTGGCTCTACGATTCCCTGCTGAACACGCCGGTCGAAATTCGCGTCGGTGCATTGCATCTCGACAAACCCCTGCTGTTGTGGATCAACGATGGATTGATGGCGATCTTCTTCATGTTGATCGGCCTGGAAGTCAAACGGGAATTTCTGGAAGGCGAACTGTCCCGTCTCGATCAGATCCTGTTACCGGGTCTGGGGGCGGTCGGCGGTATGCTGGTCCCGGCCGCCATCTACTTTTTTCTCAATCAGGACGATTCCGTAGCGCTTAATGGCTGGGCGATCCCCACCGCGACGGATATCGCTTTTGCTCTGGGCATCCTCAGTCTGGCGGGAAACCGGGTTCCACTTTCGTTGCGGGTATTCCTGATGGCGTTGGCCATTTTCGATGATTTGGGTGCTGTGATCATCATTGCCCTGTTTTATACCGAGGGTCTTTCGATGATCAGCTTGATCATTGCCGCTGTGGTCCTGAGTCTGCTGTTTATTATTAACCGTATGAATATCACCCGGTTGTCGGTCTATGTGGTGCTGGGGGTGGTGCTATGGATTGCGGTATTGAAGTCCGGGGTACATGCCACGTTGGCGGGTGTTGCACTGGGTCTGATGATCCCGATCCGGGACGCGCACAACCCGGATCGCTCTCCCTTGCGTGAGGTTGAACATGGGTTGCATCAATGGGTAGCCTTTCTGATTGTGCCCCTGTTCGC
>JARRNW010000057.1:0-11426 GCA_037384565.1 Candidatus Thiodiazotropha sp. | reverse complement strand
GCGTCGATATTCTCTCCCACCCCGGTCAGGACGTTCACCAGGTCGACGGCGTTGGCATATTTCAGGTAGACCACCTGGGCCTTGCCTTCGTTATCATACGGGGTGTCCAGGTGCTCTATGACCACCCGGGCACGTAAACGAGCGGTCGGATCCCCACTGATCAGGATACTGTTCGTGCGCTCGTCCGCCACCAGTTTCGTTGAGTTACTGCGAGTACCCTTGCTGGGAGGGTCGAGACTTTCGAGAATCCGTACCACTTCCGCGGCTGATGCGTGCTCCAGGGTGACCACTTCGATGGAACTGTCGCTTACCGTATCGATCTGTTCGATGATCTTCATCACCCGATCTACATTGCGACGACGGTCAGAGATGATGAGCACGTTGGTATCGGGATAAGCAGCCAGATGCCCTTCCTGAGGTATCAGGGGGCGCAGGATAGGCACCAGTTGCGCGGATGCCACGTTCTTGACCTGGATAATGCGGGTCACGATCTGATCCCCCGGCAGTTGTCCAGGGCTATCGATGGTGGGGATGCCGCCCTGTTTCGCCTTCACATCCGGAACGATCTTGATGACATCGCCGCTGGGAATGGTAGAGAAGCCGTGAACCTCGAGAATCGACAGAAACACCTCGTAAAACTCATCGCTGTCCATAGGGTGCGCCGAGATCACGGTCACCTTGCCCTTGACTCGGGGATCGATGACGAAATTCTTGCCGGTGTGCTCCGAGACGGTCTTGATCAGTGCCTCGATGTCCGCATTGTTCAGATTCAGGGTGATCTGCTCGGCCAGCAGATTGAATGAAATCAAAAGATTCAGTAGCACGCCGATAATAATCGGTCGAATCAGGGTCGTGCTGGGCTGCGGCCGGTTATTCGGGGTGTTGTTGAAAGGGGTGAACAGTTTTGTCATGGCAATCAATGCCTCCCGCCAAGCAGCGTGGATGGCGAGCCGTGATCCGTTTTGGTCATAACGTTCTCTGAATACGGATGCATGGGGTGAAACTCTTTGTCCATCATTAGGTTATATCGTAAATATAATGTGTTCCATAATAGCAGATGATAGCGCAATGGCCTATCGTGGGATAGCTGAAGATTAAAACGCGTCACGATATATCACCTGATAACTGCCGTCTGGTTTGCGTTTGCTGAAGGCGCCCAGGGCCTTACCCAGGCTGGGATCCGAATCCGCTCCGGGTTTGATATGCCCGTTCACCTGGAAGTTTCCGTCCGGAGCGAGACTCACTTCACCATCTACACCGGTCGGTCCGCCCATATCCTTGACCTGGACTCGCACCTGGCCTTCCGGATCGGTGGTGACTTCGGCCTGAAGGTCCCCGATCTTGAACGGAAATGGCCGGGTGATAGCGGATCCGCGCCATTGAATCCTGCCCTCTGCCTGGGTCAACCGTTCACCTTCCAGGGTGATCGCCACATCGTCCAGTGATACCTGCCCACTGATACCGAATTCGGCCAGATCGAGCATGGGGGTGACCAACTCCGCCGGGAGGTTGCCCGTGACGCTATCGATCCGGGTATCGTCCCCAAGTCCGAGGCTCAGGGTACCTTCCAGGGTCTGTCCCAGGTGGGTGATCTGCAGATCATATCCCAGCCGCCCAAACAACAACTGGGTAGGGGCGAAGTTCCAGCTCAATTTGTCTACCGGCACCTTTTGGAAGCTCACGGCTTCCATTCTACCATCCCAGGCTGTGCCCTTGATCCGTCCATAGGTAAATGGCAATTGGGCTGTGTCATCGCTGAGCCAGCCCAGTACATGCTGAGCCGGCAAATTAATCAACAGAAACGTCAGATAGGCGCCTGCGCCCAGCAGGGTAAGTTTCCAGCCGCGATTCATTTCTGGCCACCCCGCTGGACCACGACCCGGGCATTGACCAGTCCGGGGGCATCCTGTCGGTCAATATTCAGCGACTCGATTTCCAGGCCGTGTTGTTCGGTCAACTGGCCAAGCCAGCGTATCAGGGTATCAAAAGGGGCCTGTTCGATCCAAAGCTGTACCGTCTTGTCCCCTTGAGGTTTGATGCGTTCGATCTGATCACGTAAACGGATACCTTTGGCGGTTCGGTCCACCAGGGTCAGCAGGGCCTCGTTGGACACCTGTCGTGAGCCCCCCTGTGAGGCGCGCATGCGCTGGATCAGGCCAACATTGTCCTGCATCCAGCGTAGCGTGGTGGTCTGGCTCTCCACGTGCAGGGCCTTCTTGTTCAGGTCCCGGGTAAATGGCAGCCAGATTGCCAGGTAGATGAGCAGGATGAGGACTACGGCGGCACCGAAGATCATCGCCATGTGTTCCTGTTGGGATTTGCTCTGCCACCACTGCTTCATGATTTCGCTCCCGTGATTCGGATATGGGAGGTCACTTGACTGCCCGAGGCGTTGGCGGAACGGATCTCAACATTCAAACCGGCGGCTCGCAGCTGGGTTTTCAGGGGTTCCAGTGCTTGTAACTCTTTGATGGTCAGTTGCAGGTCGAGTTGGCCATCTCGGAAACTGATGTTCTCCAGGGTGGTGTTCGGGGCCTTGTTCACAATTTCAGCGGCTGGGATGAAGAGGTTGGAAAACTGGGCAAAGCCTTTGCCGCTGCCCTTAAGCGCCTTCAGTTGCTGTTCCATCTGGACCCTGGGGTCGACGATGCGCTTGATGTCGGGAAATGCCTCCTGGAAGGTTTTTCGGATCTCGAGACCGAGCGCTTTACTCTGCTGTTCATAGGTGTAGTAGTCCTTCACAGTGGTGGCCATTGAGAGACCGGTGAAAACCGCGCCCAAAACTGCGGCCGGCAGCCAGCGTTTCCACTGCAGGGTCGTTTTGTCGACCCGCAGGTACTGGCCCTGGAGGAGATTGATCTGGCTCTTTTCGTTGAGATTCGACGCCAGTAAGGCGGTAAGCTCGCTGCGAGAAGGAACTGATTGGACGGTGATTTCACAATCAGGGGCAATGGAATCGAGATTGGGTACGGGTTCCATACCTTCGAGACAATGCACAAGCAGTTTTTGCGGTGGGTGTTCCTGAGCCTGCTTCAAGGCCAAGCCGAGGACGGACTCCGCATTCATGGTGTCGACACTGAACCCCTGATTCTGCTGGGTTTGTACCCGCAGGAACTGGGGGTCCTGATAGAGGCTCCAGGCTCCCTCCGATCTGGGCAGACAAGTCAGGTCCACGAACAGACCCATGGGCTCCAGGCCGGCTTCTTCCAGTTGTGATAGCCACTCTTCGAGTCGCTGACGGGCAATCACCATGACCGGTGTGAGCTGATTGTCATCCATAACACCGGCCGCAAAATGCAGCTCGTCGATATCCTCGGTGAGTTCGTTTTCCAGGGAGAACGGTATGGCCTGCAACAGTCGCTGGCGATTGCGGGTCGGGATCCTGACGTGGGTAATCAGCACTTCGGATGCAGGAATCAGCACCAGGGTCCGACGCCCACGCGCCTGTAGTACGGCTTCATCCAGGGTGCCTTCCGCCGTCTCGTTGACAGGGCCTCCGCGAATGGACCAACTGACCTGTTCACAGCGGCCGTCATGGCACTGCAATACAAAAACTTCCGCCATCAAAAAACCCCAAGGGTACGGGAAATAACTACGACATTCTGATCGCTTTTATACAAACGACTGACCAATCTCTGGCTGTTGTTTTCCATCCGAACAACCGTCTCCAACTGAAAAAAATGACTGTTAACCGAAATCAATGATTCGATCTCTTCAGATTTTACTTTATTTTCATCCAAAAGGTCTCTCAATCTGGTAATAAATTTGTTCTTGTCTTTGAACGGGTTCTCTTCCAGGTCACTGGTCAGCTGTTCCACGTCCGCTTCGCTGAGTCCCGGGAGCAGGGATTGTAAGACCAGTGGATCCGCCGTGTTGACATTCAGTGGGGTTTCCTCGGGTAGTGCTACTACATGGGGAGCCAGCTTTTCATAGATCTCTGTATCAACCCCTTTGATGAGGCGCAGTTCCGTGGCATCGCCCATAAGCCCGTTGGCGGTCCGGTAGGGTGGTTCTTCCGATAGATAGGTCAGATCTTCCGCGCCATCGGGAAATAGGGTGTTGATATCTCCATCCATCCAGTCCTGGGTGGTCTGGGCGATCGATTCAGGGAGTTCCAGAAGCACCAGCAGGCGTTGAAACTGGGCGAGGTAGGTGGCGGCCTTCTCCTTGGCCTTTGTATCCGTATCATCTTTCAGATAGAGGTTGTTGAGGTTGAAGCGCCCCTGCAGGTCCGTGGTTTGTACCTTAATCTCGCCGCCCTCCGCAGGGACGGGGGGGTACTCCTGCGCCCAATCCTCGTCCAGTCCATCATACCCTTTGTCCCCATCGTCCTTAAGATCCTGAATCAACATGACTCGCGACCAGGCTTCACCGCCGAGGGCGACATAGAACCCCTGATCCGAGCGCATGATGTTTCCGGTACGGCGGATGCTGAGCTGCATCTGATGGGCCATGGCCACAGCCGCGATCGAAGCCATGGCGACGATGATGATGGCGGTGAGTAGAGCCACCCCACTTTGGCGTGAGCCGAGGGTCGTTGTGTGCCTGATCATGGTTGTTGTGACACCGGGTTCGATTTCTGTGCGGGGATATCTCGGGTCATGGGAAATATGCGCCGGATATTGCCCCAGTCCTTGAGCTCCATGCTGATCTCGATGGCAACGGGCAGGCCGGGTAGGGAATCGGCGTCGACTCCGCTGATCTCGGGAGGCCATTGGTCCTGTTTTTTCAGCTCTTTGTCGTAGTAGGTGATTTTCAAATCGGTGATCTGATCAAACAGTTTGAATCGATTAGGTTCGGTATCCTGGGCGCGGTCCAGGACCGGCCATGTGACACGATAAAGTGTTTCTTCTTCGAGCTGATAACCCACCCGTTGCAGATTGCTGCGATGCAGTTTCATGGGGTTGGCGTAGCCTTGCCGGGTCAGTTCGAGCAGAAAGTCTGCGAATCCACCACTTGCCAGGGCGGGTTGGGTGTCGCCATTCTGATCCCGAATGGGACGGTCCACTGCCTGGATGATGTCCCGTTGCATGAGTTTGAGACCCAATTGCAGTCGGGTCATGCGGTTGCTGTAGAGGCGGGTTTGCTGTTCCGTGTCCAGAACCACCTTGAGGCCGGAGTAGACGAAGGTGGCGATGATGGCAAAAATACTGATCGCGATGAGGAGTTCCAGAAGCGTGAAACCATATTGAACAGCGCGGCTCGTATTCAGCCACCGGCATCCGTCAGGGCGGCGGGAAGCCGGCTTGGGTCGGCGGTAATCATTGGCGGGAGAGGTGTGCGTCATGGTAATCATCAAGAGGCTTTCGATACGAAACTGATGAGACTGGTCACACTGTCCTCGTCGCCTTTTTCACGGAATACCCGGATTTCGACTTTACGCACCTGGTCATTCGGGGTTTTTTCAATCTTTCGCTCCCAGTACCATTTATGCAGGCCCATCTCTTCGTCACCTTTCTGAGTGCCGGTGTCCGGCCACTTGTCACTGACCTGTAGAAGGGTCATCTGGTTCATCGCCACCCAGTGAGCCAGGGTTTTGTCACGCAAATAGGCGACATTCACCGTTTGATTTGTGGATACGGAAATAATCGAGGCAAAGGCAATCGCCAGGATCGCCAGGGCGATCAGTATCTCGAGCAGGGTAAATCCCGAACTGTGTCTGGCCGTTGGGGGCCGTTTGGATCGATCAATAGGGTGAGACATGTTCCAACGCCAGCTCTCCGACTTCGTTTCCAGTGAGTCGATAATAGCTTTCCGCATCACGGGAGCTGATTTTCATCTCGAATGGGGTCATCTCGCCACTGTTCATCAGAATGATTTCCGGGGTGCGCTTCTCCTCGTTGTCGCCATCCTCGAGTGAGGTGGCGATACTCAGTGTCATCGGTTCGGGCAACTCCCGATCCCGAAACATCGTATCGTCCACGGGTTCCCAGTTACCTTCCTCGGAAAGAGACAGGAAACCGTAGTGTTCTTCGGCGATATCCACACCGATCAGCACAGAACGAAGCAGGGCCTCTTCACTGGCCAGTTGAATCAGGCTGGTGAGCCGGTCGGCCTCCTCTTTGAGGCGGTCCGCCGGCGTGTTTCGACCCATCGATATCGATACCAGGTTGATTACGATCGCGATGATGAAAACCACGGTCATGACTTCGATCAGAGTGAAACCCCGAGCCCGTTCCGGCGGCCTGCGCAAGCGCTTGGGAAGGGCGGAGTTTAGGTTACCGGTCAGCGGTAACCAGGTCGATCGCGCAAAGCGTGGCATAAACTGACCGTCACTCCAGATTCCAGTTGCCGAGGTCGTCGTCGGTGGACTGAGGATCGAGGCCTGCCGAGTAGATGTCGATGGTTCCGTGACTGCCCGGGTTGAGGAACACGTAGGGGTTGCCCCAGGGGTCCACGGGCAGTCGGTCAAGATATCCGCCTTCTTTCCAGTTGCGCGGTTCCGGGGAATCATTCGGCTTGTTGACCAGCGCCTCGAGTCCCTGATCCGTAGTGGGGTAGGTCATATTGTCGAGCCGATAGAGATTGAGCGCAGCTTCGAGTGCCCGAATATCACTCTTGGCCTTGGTAATGCGCGCCTGTTCCGGGCGGTCCATGATTTTTGGCACCACGATCGCGGCCAGAATGCTCAATATAACCACTACTACCATGACCTCGATCAGGGTGAATCCATTAGGATGATTGTGGGTCCGGGTAGCGATCCGCGATCCGCGGGGAAATCTTCCGTTGTGCATGATGGGGCTGGCCTGCTGGGTCATAGTCTGGAACCTGTTGTTTTTCCATGGGTTGGTAGTTTGAAACCGGTCTATTATCAAGTGAATGCGGTTCAGAATCCATAATCCACATAAAATTTGTACCGGCAGGGTGATCCGATTCACCATTCCTTATAATATATCACCCGTTTCGCCGGGAGAAGTTTGTGATACGTCCTATCCGACACGGAAATAAATCATGGGTTCCAATCGACCGCATTGCTCCCCCTGCCGTCCGGCTCAAGATCGGCGTTTACGGATCCAGAATCGTGCTGATCGGATACACATGCGACTCAAATTAGGAGGATGATTTGACCATCGGTATCATCAGCTACGCCGTATCCGCTTCGCTGTTTTTTGTCTTCAGTGTGCTGTTGCTAACCAGCTGGCGAGGGCGCATCGAAGGCACCTTTCTGCTGGTAGCCTCTGCGACTTCAACCGGTTGGGCCCTGTCAGCTATTGCCTTCCAGGTCTTTGAGACTTCGCTCACCACCACCTCCTATCAGTTGTTCGAGATCGCCCGGAATCTCACCTGGTTCGCCTTTCTTTTTCGTCTTCTCAATACCCTGCGACAGGCCTCTGGCGCCGATGGCAGGCTGTTGCGATACGTGCCGGCAGGGATATTTTCTGTCTCTTTCGTGTTGCTCGGGGTGGAGTTGCTGGCTCGCTTCAACCCTGAGATGCGCGGTTGGGTATGGACCGCTAATCTGCAACTGGTCGGTCACCTGGGTTTCGCGACAACCGGTCTGGTGCTGGTTGAACAGATCTACCATAGCACCCGTCCGGAATCCCGTTGGGCGGTTAAATACCTTTATCTGGGAATGGTTATTCTGTTCGCCTATGATTTTGCACTGTATGCCGATGCCCTGATGTACCGTCATGTGGATACCGCATTTTGGCAGGCACGAGGGTTTACCAGCGCGATGGCGGTACCCTTCATCGCAATTGCGGCGACCCGGAATCCGAGTTGGTCGGTACGCGTGTTCGTCTCCCGTCAGGTGGTGTTTCATGCCATGACCCTGATGGCCGCTGGAGGCTATCTCGTGTTCATGGCGGTTGTGGGTTACTACATCCGTTATTACGGGGGTAGTTGGGCCAAGGCGGCGCAGATCACGGTCGTGTTCATGGGGGTCAGCTTTCTTGCCGTGGTGCTGTTTTCCGGTTCATTCCGTGGCAAATTGAAGGTTTTCGTTAACAAACACTTTTTCAGCTACAAATACGACTGGCGGGATGAATGGCTGAGAGTCGTGCAGACCCTTTCGGAAGGGCCTGGTGGCGGAGAGATCAGGCCCCGGGTAATTCAGGCGATCTGCGATTCGGTGGAGGCCAAGGGAGGGTATCTGTGGATGCTGAACGATGTGGGCAGCTACCCGTGTGTCAGTGAGTGGCAGGTACCGGAAATCAGCCTGGACGTGGGCGCGGATTCGACCCTGGTCGACTATTTCCTTACCAGTGACTGGATCATCGAGATCGATGAATGGTCGGTCTATCCCGGACGCTACGATAATTTACACATTGACCCGAGCTTAATCGAACTGCCGAACATCTGGCTGATAGTACCGATCAAGCATCATGGGACCCTGATCGGCTTTGTTGTACTGACCCATCCCAAGCAGAGCCGATCCATCAATTGGGAAGATCGGGATCTGCTCAAGGCCGCCGCCAAGCAAGCGGGGGGGTATCTGGCCCTGTTGCAGACCACCGAAGCCTTGAGTCAGGCCAACCAGTTCGAGGCCTTTAATCGCCTGTCTGCATTCGTCGTGCACGATCTGAAAAACCTGATTGCACAACTAGAACTGATCGTAAAAAATGCGGGTCGCCATAAAAATAACCCGGATTTCATGGATGACGCAGTGAAAACCATTGGTAACGCTGTGGAGAAAATGGGACGATTACTGTCCCAGTTGCGTCAGGGAAGGTTTGAATCAACAAGGACCCGCCAGTTCTATGTGGAAGAAGCCGTGGCTCGGGCAGTCAATGAGCTTTATGGCTACCGGCCCAAGCCCCATTTGGAGATCCGGGATAATTTTCTCGAGGTTATCGCCGATCAGGATCGCTTTACCGCCGTGATGGTACACATGATCAAGAACGCCCAGGAGGCGACCGAAGCGAGTGGTTCGGTGAATGTGGTCCTCGAGCGTCGGGATCAGCAGGCCGTCATCACCATTCGGGATACGGGAAGCGGAATGGAAGAAAAATTTATCAAAGAACGGCTTTTTCGACCTTTTCAAACCACCAAGGGCAATGCGGGCATGGGCATAGGCGTCTATGAAACCCGTGAATACGTAAAGTCGCTCAACGGCCAGTTGACGGTTGTGAGTGAGTTGGGTGAGGGAACAACGTTCACGATCACCATCCCACTCAATCAGGAGATAAAAGCGCCTGAGAGTGAATGCAAGACAGTACCGGCAATGAAAGCACAAATCGAGGCGAAACTGAGTGAGTAAAGTCAGTAATCAACTGAAACCGTTGATCATCGTGGAGGATGATCCCGGTTTGCAGCGGCAATTGAAATGGAGTTTTGACGGTTATGACGTGAACATCGCGGGTGACCGGGAGAGCGCGATCAATTTGCTGAGAAAGACCACCGCCCCTGTGGTTACACTGGATCTGGGGTTACCACCTGATCCCACCAACGTGAGCGAGGGCTTTGCCACGCTACAAGAGATTCTCAGCATGTTGCCTCAGACCAAGGTGATAGTGGTTACCGGGAATGATGACCGAATGAACGCACTCAAAGCGATTGAACTCGGGGCCTATGACTTTTACCAAAAGCCCATCGATCCAGATGTACTCAAGGTGATCATCGAGCGGGCCTATCATGTTCACGGGTTGGAGGATGAGAACCGGCGGCTCAATCGCATTCAGCGCAGCTCCCCCCTGGATGGTGTCGTAACCAATAGTCCGGAAATGATGGAGTTGTGCCGGGTCATCGAAAAAGTCAGTCCTACGAATATCACCGCGCTACTGCTTGGCGAGAGCGGTACCGGCAAGGAGGTCCTGGCGCGGGCGATTCACGGCTTGAGTGACCGTAGGGATGAGAAGTTCGCCGCCATCAACTGTGCCTCGATACCGGAAAATCTCCTGGAAAGCGAGCTTTATGGCTATGAAAAAGGGGCTTTTACCGGTGCAGTGAAGCGTACGATCGGCAAGATCGAATCCGCCACTGGCGGCACCCTGTTTCTCGACGAGATTGGTGACATGCCCCTTGGGTTACAGGCTAAGATGCTGCGATTTCTCCAAGAACGTGTGATCGAACGGATCGGTGGACGGGACGAGATTGCCGTGGACATCCGGGTGATCTGCGCCACCAACAAGGATCTCGAGGAGATGATCGCCCGGGGGGATTTCCGTGAGGATCTCTACTACCGTATCAGTGAAATTATTATTAATATCCCGCCTTTGAGAGAGCGGGCGGGTGATGCCGTGCTACTGGCCTGGTCATTTCTTAGTAAATACACAAAGCAGAACGGCTCAAAGGTCAACGGGTTCACCAGTGAGGCGCTGAAAGCCATCGAAGAATACACCTGGCCGGGAAATGTTCGTGAATTGGAGAACCGTATCAAGCGGGCCGTGGTCATGGCCGATGACAGCCTGATCACTCCTTCGGAACTCCAACTGTCCCCCGATGCCGAAGACCATATGCCCATCAATCTGCGGGAAGTACGGGAAAAGGCGGAGGCTCGCGCAATTATCCGAGCCATGAGCTATGTCGGTGGGAATGTTTCCAAGGCCGCTGATCTGTTGGGCGTGAGTCGCCCGACACTCTATGATTTGCTCAATAAATACGCACTGAAATAGTCAAGTCATACCCGCTCATCACCACCAGAGTCGAGGTGCAATGGGGTGACCTTGCGGGGGTTGGCGTCACGCTATAATCGTGCATTAGCTAAGAGACAGAACACTCGAATCTCATGAAGACTTGCATACAATACTATCGGTTGATACTACTCCTGATCCTTGTTCAGTTGTCCGGGTGCGGCGGGGTCGACGAAGGGGAACGCTTTCAGCGTGCTCAGACCGGTTTCGAACAGGGGGCCTATTCGGAGGCGATTATCGATCTGAAGAACATCCTCCAAGCCAACACCAAGCATCAAGGGGCGCGGATCCTGCTATCCCGCTGTTATCTCTCGATCGGTGACGGGTTGTCGGCGGAGAAGGAACTGAGCCGATTGGATGCATCCATCCGCAAGTCACCTGAAGTCCTGGAGATCGAACTGGCCGCCTGGGAATTGCAGGGTAAATACCAGCAAATCGCGGATGCTTATGAGAAGGGCAGCATTACACGTTCGGAGTCCCCCGGTTTCAAGGAGATTGTATCGAACGCGTACCTTCATCTTAAGAGGCCTCGGAAGGCGGATGAACTGGCGGCATCACTGCTGACTCAACAACCGCAAAACGTGAATGCCCTGGTTCTCAGGGCCCAAGCGGCAAATCAGCAAAACGAGGACGATGTGGCGATCGAATACCTGAACCGGGCGATTGGCATCGATGCGGACAATCGGCGGGTTTGGCGCGTTTTGGGCGAGATCCAGGCCCAACATCTGCAGTATGAGCAGGCGATTGATTCTCTGAAGAAGGCCGTGACACTGACACGGCCAAACGATCCGTTGATGGTGCGCTTTCGGACTCAGGTGATGTTGATCCAACTGTTGGTTCAACAAGGCCGGATGG
>JARRNW010000056.1:0-11958 GCA_037384565.1 Candidatus Thiodiazotropha sp. | reverse complement strand
TGGTTAACGCATTAAGATCTGTCCGTTTTGGGGTTACCACAACCTATACACAGGAGCTTTCGTTACCGATTTCTAAAGAAGGTTACGTGGGCTTCCCAATCTCTGTCTTATCCTTTGGAGCAATCCGTTTATTCAGGCAGACGCCTCCGTTTTTATGATGGGGAGGTATAATTTACCACGTAGAGGTATCCATCAATGATGGTAGTCCTCGGTTAAGAGGGGGCGTCTATATCTTCTATACTTTTATTGAAATAGGGAGATTGCAATGTTTAAAAAGGCTATTCGATATTTATACGTGTTCACATTTTGTTGGTTTGTTGGACTAGGTACGGCTAACGCGGCTCGAATAGTTATTGCCGCGGATGACTGGATCTTTACTAATAGAGGATTTTCGAGGCTCCCAGCGGATACTGCAAACTTTGCCACTAACGTTGCTGATTTTCTTGCCGGTGGCACCGGAGGAGCGATACATGCCTATTCAAATTTTCAGTCGCTAACGCAATCCAGCTTAGTCAATACATTAAATAGTGCCGGATATACGTACACTACCGGCACAGGCATTAATTTTGACATTGATACGCTTTCTGGCTTTGATGCATTATTTCTAGGTAACCCTAACCTATCGTCAGAACAGCTTGGCATACTAATGGAATACGTAGATAGCGGCGGGGGTGTTTATATCCACGGAGGTCTTGGTGCTAGCAACCCAGGGGGCACTGCAACAGCTTGGAATCCTTTTTTGAATCAATATGGATTGGCTTTTGGAACAGATATTACGGGTAGGAGCGGTAATGTTGCTGTTACAAGCAGTCATTCTATTTTTGATGGCGTTTCGGCTCTTTACATGGTTAATCCACACACAATCACAGGTTGCTGTGTAATAGCTACGGCATCTGATGGTGCACCATTGCTTGCTGCTGTCCCTATTCCCGCGGCCTTTTGGCTATTCGTTTCTGGTATTGCTGGAATCGGGCTGATAACCCAACGCAAACGTTAATAGTGCATCGGGTGTAGTGGGTGAGATTCTGAATTTCGTCATTCCGGCGTAAGTCGGAATTACGAGGTTATTAGCCCGGCACCTAAATATGCCATGTTAATAATGTCTTACGCTCTGCGCTCGCCATGAACCCGCGGATCCAGGATAATTCTAAGCGCAGGCACGCTTCTGCTGAACATGGCATATTTAGGTGTCGGGTTAATAATCGCATAAGTTCTTCGGGTCAGCGACGGGATATACCGCGATGAAAGATATCGAATTCGCGGAAAGAATATTCTTTATGTTGATGACGCATTTTCTTGTGCATTTTTTCTCTCAGCGTATCGATGCGTCCCTGATCATATCCGTCGTTGTAACCATGACGGTTGCCTTGTGCGCTTCCCTTTCGATAACCGTCTTCATACCCGATCTCATAGCCTTTAATGTAGTCCTTTTCTGAAAAGGATCGGTTGGTACGCATGCTCCGCATGCTGTTAGCACCGTCGGAATAGCCTTCACGGTAGCTCTTTTTGTAAGCCTTGATGTAGCCGTCCTCCAGGCCGTCACTGTAACCGGATTCATAACCCTGATCATAGGCTGTGCTGTTTGCCTGGGCGCTGCCGGCGGATAACAGGAAGAAGAGTGTCGTAAAAGTGATCAGTGTGATTCGTTTCATCTTGTTCTCCAGTATTGTCTGAGTTCAGGGTGAAGATTACGCGCCACAACATGAATGGAGCCTGAACGTCATACCGATTCACATGTCCGAATTCCCACGTCCTTGCGAGGGTGTTGCACCTCAAGTTTCGGAGTTAAAAAACCTGATTCAGACTTCGCTGTTTGGGAAGGCGTCGGCCGCAGGGACGCGGCGCGTCGAGCGTCCGGGGATGGGGCTACAGCGTCTTTCCCAGATGGCTGAGTTCATGCTAACAGCCCCAAAATGGTTATCTGAACCTGGAAGAGGGCGACGAAGATCCGATGCAACAGGTATTGGGTAGAGCTCGGTCGGCTAGCGCATTGCTATCGAACCACAGCAAGGCCACAAGGTGTTCACGCTGCAGACCATCCCTGCCTGGGAAAATGATCACCGCTTTGCCCAGGTGTCGAACTATACTTATGCGTAGGAAAGTTATTGAAACGAATGGTGTGTATCTTCAGGTGCGCTTGAACGGATGTCAGCTTTGAGACTAATAGCCCGCTGAGCGACTCTTCACGAAGATGAGATTCGTGGCCATAGAGTAGGCTGATATAGGCCAGCGCCACAGCGACGGCTTCAGGATCGGCCTCTTTGGTCTCCTCTAAGTATTCGTTGGGGCATTAAACCGTAGCGGCTATCCACAAGGATTCCATGGCAAGAGGCCCACCCGGGCCTCTTGTTTTTCGCTGGTTCAATTATACCGGGCGGTTAATGTTACATTCCGGCTATGGCTGAAGCCATCCAGCATGATGTAGTACGTCCCTTCCAAGGGGGTTGCAAAGCTGCAGTTTTCCCGATTACCGTCCTTATAGGGGCGACAGTCATAGTTGCCATAATCGGGGGTTGCGCCATAGCGCACATACAGATCGACATCACCCGTCCCGTTGTCTGTGTCAATATTCAGTGTCGATACTCCGGCAGGTACGTCAACACGATAAAACACGCGATCACCATTATTGACTGATATGCCGGTTTTGCTGATACCATTGATCAATACATTATCATCCGCGCTGTCGGTGGGAGTTTGTCCCAACACTTTTTGCAGTGCCGCTGTGGCATTAACGATACCGCTACCACATTGCGGACAGCTTTCCGGAAACGCTCGGGCTGTACTGACCAGTACAGATTCAACCTCATCAGGGGTGATAGTCGGCTCGACTGAATAGAGCAGTGCAGCTACGCCGGATACATGAGGCGTTGCCATGCTGGTGCCCCTGTAGGGGGCATAATAGGCCGAATATTCGGCGCTCTGTTTGCCACCATCCACGATTGACATAATGCCGGCCTGCTTGTCACCACCGGGAGCGGCAAGGTCAACCGGCATACCATAATTGGAATAATCGGCTTTACCACCATTCAGGTTGGTGGCCGCCACGGTAATAACGCCATTGCAGTTTGCTGGTTCGGTTGTGCTGGCATCCATATTATCATTGCCAGCTGCGACAACTACCGTGGCCCCCAATGCTCTTGCCCGGTCAATAGCCTGCTGCTGCGTCTGGCTACAACCATAGGGTGAGAAGCCGCCAAGGCTCATGTTGATCACTTGCGCCGGATTCAGGTTTTTCGGCGTACCGGCTACGTCACCGCCAGCCGCCCAAACCACCGCATCGGCAAAATCCGACATCCAGCCAAAATCGCAGGTACCCAATACTCGCACAGGTAGAATGCGGGCGTTATAGGCCACTCCTGCTATCCCTGTGGCGTTATAGGTCAGTGCCGCAGCAATACCACTGACATGGGTGCCGTGCCAGGTGCTGTTATGCCCTCTGTCACCGCTGGAGCAGAACCCCGGAGGTGCCCAAGTACCTGGATCAAGTGCATCACCGTCACGGCCGTCACCATCCGCGGAAATATTCATATCACTGATCATGTCGTAACCGGGTAAGATCAGGTTGGAGATCAGGTCCGGGTGCGGCACATAACCGGAATCCAGTACCGCGATGACAACGTTCTGACCATTGGCCAAATCCCAGGCCTCAGGCATACCGATACCGCCAGTCTCATCCTGCAGATTCCATTGATATGGGTAACCGATATCATTGGGGACCATGTTGGCATAATAGGGAATATCCGGCTCGGCGTATTCCACTGCGGGGTCCTGCATCATTTTTGTCGCCAACCGACCCAGTTCCCGCTGGTTTTTTAGTTTACCGGTCTGAATCAGATTCGCACCGGTTCGCAGTTGTCGCATGAGCGTCAGATTTTCACCGACCTGCCGGGCAATATGGTCCACTCTGGCTTTGATTTCCTGCCGTTGTACAGATAGTTGGTCAGCAATTGTAGAGCCGTTCAACGCGATATTCTGTGGGTCTCTATATTTGACGATAATCCGGTTACTGAGTAATGCACCACTATTTGTAACCTGGTAATCGGCTTCAGCTGCATGAACAAGTGTTGTTGTCATTAGACATGCATTGGCCACTACCAGCCCAATCCATCCACGAGAGATTTTGATAGACATAAAGTACTGCTCTTATTATTTGTGTGCTTTGATTTTTTAGTGCTCAGTCGCAATTACAATGGCGTTGATATTCTTCTTAACCCGGTACCTAAATAAGCCATGTTCAGCCGAAGCGTGCCCTTAGAATTATATTGATAGGGGCTGCAAACAAGCCCTTACTCTGCGTTGCGACTCTTGACAAGGGGGTGGTCATTGCTTGCACCCCAAGGGCACTTCCTGCGGGGCGCGAGTCACACCTTGATCAAGGGTATGCCTGTAGTCCTGAATAGGGCATATTTAGGTGTCGGATCAATAGGATAGGCTTGGTCGCGGGTATTATGATTAAAGAGTCCTGTGCCGAAGGCATTTGTTGATCCCGCGTCCCAATATATTGACATCAATCCATGGATGTTGAAACTATTCCTAACCGTGTGGCACTCGTTTCGCTTACAATATCATTTACACAATTCGAAATTGTGACCTGCTTTTTGTTTTAGAGACGATCCGTTGGGTATCCCAGGGATATCCAAAGCTCGAATTGGTTGGGATGGGGTAAACGTCCTTGGCACTGCGAGAGCGCTAGAAGGGTTTTCAATATGGCGCAAGTAATAAAGTCCATGTGAGACACATGCTTTAAAATCAGCAACTGGATAAATCGACACCTACTCGGCCCAGACTTATTCAGATGCTCAGTAACTACGATCGATACTACGTATAAGTTCAGCCGTCTCGCCAATCTGAGTAGAAGAGATATCTGCTGGGAGTGACCAGCACTGGCAGGTACAAGCATTCGTTTATACGTGTAGAACAACATGAGAACATAATAGTCTCCATGGAAAGGAGAGTGATATGTCTCGGGTCGCGATCACAAGCTGGTCGCAACGCAGCCATCTTATCCGTGTCAGAGACCGCAACAGACGCTTCACTATCAAATCATCGAGCGACACTACCCAGATATTCTGGGATGTTATGGCAGACGGGTTTGTATCGCTACGGTGCTCGCAAAACCGGCGGGGCCGGAACTCTTTTCAGGTGCCACAGAAAGTAACCCGAACCCGCTCATGGGGCTGTGGCGCTTCGGCATACTTTTCGTACCCCGGTTGCAAGGTGTAGGGTTCCGACAGCGCCTTGCGCATCTCATGGAACACCGAATAGTCCCCTTCAAAGGCCGCCTCGATGGCCCTGGCAACCTGGTGGTTACGGGGTATGACTCGGGGATTGGAGGCTGCCATGCGTTCCGCCGCCTTTTGATGTTTACCTGGCTGTTGTTCAATACGAGCAAGCCAAAGGTTTTCGAACTCACCGAATCCAACAGGCGTGTCGGCAGTCAGGCGTTCCGCCAGCCGAATGAAACTTTGACTGTAGTCCAGGTTGTGGTCTTGCAGGTGATGCAACCAGGCGGCGATAAGCATGCTGTTGTCCTTACCATGCTGATCGAGTCCGAGTTTAAGACTCATCAGGGACAGGTAGTGGCAGGTATAGCTCGGCAGGAACCCGCTCAGCAGCTGTTCATAGCTGGATTTGTCGTCATCCAGCAGTAACAGGCACTCGGCCAGACGAGCCAGATTCCACTGAGCCATACCAGCTTGTTGGCCGTAGGCATAGCGGCCATACAGATCGATCGAACTGAAGACCTTGTCCCTCTGGTACTCATCCAGGAAGGCGCAGGGGCCGTAGTCGAGGGTTTCGCCTGAGACAGCGGTATTGTCTGTGTTCATTACGCCATGAATGAATCCCAGGGACATCCAATGGGCAATCAGCCGGGCCTGGGTCTGTACAACAGCGCCAAACAGAGATTGCAGGGGGTGATCATCCGCCGCGATTTCCGGGTAGTGCCGTTGGATAGTGTAATCCGCCAGTTGGCGCAGGGCGTTGAGATTCTGCCGTACGGCGAAGTATTGAAAGGTTCCGACGCGGATATGACTGGTGGCTACCCGGGTCAGCACACCGCCCGGTTCCTCAGAATCCCGGTAGATCGTCTCACCCGTCGCCACTGCCGCCAATGCACGAGTGGTGGGTACACCCAGCCGATGCATGGCTTCACTGAGCAGGTACTCGCGTATGACCGGACCTAATGAGGACTTACCGTCCCCGCGTCGGGAGTAGGGGGTCTGTCCCGATCCTTTGAGCTGGATATCAAACCGCTTGCCATCGTTCGGCCGGATCACCTCGCCGATCAGCGCGGCTCGGCCGTCTCCGAGTTGCGGCACAAAGTTGCCGAACTGATGTCCGGCGTAGGCCAGCGCGAGTGTTTCACCACCGGGCAGGGGTTCGCTGCCGCTGAAGATGCGTGCCAGACGTTCCCGGTCGGCAGACAGGTCTTGTAGGCCGAGTTCCTGGGCCAGTCCAGAATTCCAGTGAAGGAGGAATGGGCTTGGCGCATGCTCGGTTTCGATCCGGGTGTAGAATTCACCAGGCAGCTGGGCGTAACTGTTGCAGAGATTCATGCCGGGAGTCTCGCATGCTTCGGGCCGGATAAAACCTTAGAGGCTATCGGGAATATCCGCGCAGAGCCCGTTCGGTATCTAAGGTTTTAGCGGTGACCTGGATGATAGTCGCGACAATGATATCGACAACGGCGATTTCGATCTGAGGTTTGCCCGGGACGGTGCTGATAGACGTGCCGATGTTGGTGCTAGTTACATCAACGATATGGGCGATTCCGATGTAAGCTCCGATGTTGTATCGGCCAATCTTCCGCACGCTGGTCGGTTCACTTTCGCTGTAATGCTGGGTTTGTTGAGTATGGCCAGAAGAGATGAAGTAAGAGGAGATCAAAAACGAGAGGCAGCGAAATGAAATTTCACACACAAAAAAAGCACTGTAAACAGTGCTCTTAGTTGCCTCAGACTCTCTCTGACAGCCTTTGAAATTGGTGCCGAGGAGAGGACTTGAACCTCCACGGGGTTGCCCCCACTAGCACCTGAAGCTAGCGTGTCTACCAATTTCACCACCTCGGCATGATGCGGTAACCGGCCCTGGCCGGCTTGGAGATCGCGAACTCTACAGCCAGTTTCCTCTGCTGTCAATTCTTTGTGTCATGAAACTTATACGGTAGGCTGGTATCTCTATTCAGAGATTAAAGTAACCCTAAATTCAGAAATGGAACTCGAAATGAAGCTACTCCCCAAACCGACTGGCCGTGTGGTTGGTTTTGTACTACTGATCGGCGGTGTGTTTAGCGGCTTTTCGGCGCAGGCGGTCGATCTGGAGGGCAATTACACTCAGGGTGGCATGGTCATGGGACAGGTGCAGCCGGGTGAGCATGTGGTGTTGGATGGTAAACCGATTCAGACTTCGGCACAGGGGCGGTTCCTGCTCGGTTTCGGTCGTGACGCAAAGCTGAATCACAATTTGCTCATCGAGCGGAAGGATGGCACGCGGGATACGCACGAAGTCATCCTGAGCAAACGGGATTATCGGATTCAACGCATCGATGGGTTACCTCCGAGCAAGGTCACGCCACCCAAGCGGGATTGGAAACGCATTAAGGCCGAGACCGCGTTGGTCAAACAGGCCCGACGGCGCAAGGATGATCGGGAGGATTTTCTCAGCGGTTTCATCTGGCCGGTCCAGGGTAGAATCTCAGGGGTTTACGGCAGTCAACGCATCCTCAACGGGGATCCAAAACGTCCCCATTTCGGGGTGGATATCGCTGCTCCCACGGGAACCCAGGTGAAAGCCCCCGCAGACGGTGTGGTGACTCTGACCCACAACGACATGTTCTATTCCGGCGGCACCCTGATCATCGATCACGGTCTACAGCTCTCCTCTTCGTTTCTGCATCTGAGCAAAATCCTGGTGAAGGAGGGGCAGCGGGTCAAACAGGGCGAGCCGATCGCCGAGGTGGGTGCCACAGGCCGGGTGACCGGAGCGCATCTCGACTGGCGCATGAACCTGGGCAGCGCGCGGATCGATCCACAATTACTGGTGCCACCGATGCCGGAAAAGGGGCAGTAGTCCGTGCGATATCTGTGATAAAGTTGCCCACATCGAAACCAAGAATTTCAGGATCAAGGAAATAACATGAAACCAATGAAGCACCTGGTGCCATTGCTAGTCTCCTTATGGTTGCCGCTTGTCCACGCAGAGGATCTGATGACGGTTTACCGGCTGGCGCTGGAGAACGATCCACAGCTGCAGGCCGCCAAGGAACAGCTGTCGTCTACCCGGGAAAGTAAGAGCCTCGCCTGGTCCCAACTACTGCCGACCGTGGGTGTGGGCGGGAGCTATAACTCTATCCGGAGTGATGTACAGACTGAAGCAGGGGTATCCGTTGACCATACCACCAAGTACCATGATAGTAGCCTTGGTTTAAATCTGACTCAGCCGATCTACCGGCGGGATCGCCTCATCAAGCTGGAACAGGCGGACAGTTCCATTGCCGCGGCCGAAGCTCAGTATGCGGCGGCGGAGATCGACCTGATGGTGCGCAGCACCAGTGCCTATTTCGCCATTCTCTCCGCGGAGGACGACCTGCGGGTGGCCAAAGCGGAACAGGAGGCAAACGGCCGTCAGTTGGAGCAGGCTCAGCAGCGTTTCGATGTGGGCCTGATCGCGATCACAGACGTGCATGAGGCGCAAGCCGCCTACGATTCGGCAAGAGCCTCGGTGATCTCCTCGGAGAACAGTCTCGACAACGCCTGGGAGGCCCTGTTCGAGATCATCGGTCCCCAGGCAAAAATGCCTCTGGCCACGCTGAGTGAGGAACTTCCCCTCAGTCCTCCCGCGCCCAATAACCTGCAGTCCTGGTCCGATACTGCCCAGCAGGAGAACTACAGCATCATTGCCTCCCGCGCGGAGCTGAAGGTGCTGGAGCAGGAGATCGATGTGAGCAAATCCGGTCATTTTCCTACCCTGGATCTAGTTGGTGGTTATAACGCGAACCGAAGTAGCCGCGAGGGTGCAAATGAGGCGAATATGGCCAGCATCGGCCTGACCCTGGAAGTGCCCCTTTACGCCGGTGGCGCGGTGAGTGCGACCACGCGCCAGACCCAGGCCAATTACCGGGCCGCTCAGCAGGGTCTTGATCAAACCCGTCGCGCGGTCAATCGCCAGGTACGCGATGCCTTTCGCGGCGTACTCTCAACCATCAGTCAGGTCGAGGCCTTGAAAGCGGCCACCATCTCCGCCCAGAGCGCCCTGGAATCGACCCAGGCGGGCTACGAGGTCGGTACCCGGACAATCGTCGACGTGTTGAATGTGCAGCGCGCCCTGTTCTCGTCTCAGCGTGACTACCTGAACTCCCGTTATGGTTACATCATCAACGGCCTGTCCTTAAAATCCGCGGCCGGTAATCTGAGTGAACAGGATCTGGAGCAGGTCAACGGATGGTTGGAGAAGTAATCGTGCTCCGAGGTCTTTCGTTGGTTCCCCACAGAGGGTTGTGTCGTGTCGGGTAACAGTATCGGCAAGCTCTTTACCCTGACTTCATTCGGAGAGTCCCATGGGCCGGCCATTGGGTGTATCGTTGACGGTTGCCCCCCGGGTCTGGAACTCTCGGCGGCGGATCTTCAGGTGGACCTGGATCGGCGCAAGCCGGGCACATCACGGCACACCACCCAACGCCGCGAGGACGACCAGGTAGAGATTCTCTCCGGGGTGTTCGAGGGGCGTACCACCGGCACTCCCATCGGACTGTTGATCCGCAACACGGATCAACGCTCGAAGGACTACTCCGAGATCATGGACCGCTTCCGTCCCGGCCATGCGGACTATACCTACAATCAGAAATACGGCTTTCGTGACTACCGGGGCGGGGGGCGCTCATCGGCTCGGGAAACCGCCATGCGGGTGGCCGCCGGGGGTATTGCCAAGAAATATCTGAAGCAGCGCTATGGCATTCAGGTGCGGGGCTATCTGGCCCAGCTGGGTCCCGTGAAGGCCGAGAAATTCGATTGGACCGTGGTGGAGACCAATCCCTTCTTCTGTCCCGATCCCGACAAGGTTGCGGAGATGGAAGCCTACATGGATGCCCTGCGTAAGGAGGGCAACTCTGTCGGTGCCCGGATCAACATAGTGGCCAGCGGCATGATGGCCGGACTTGGCGAACCCATCTTCGACCGCCTCGATGCGGATCTGGCTCATGCCCTGATGAGTATCAACGCGGTCAAGGGCGTGGAGATCGGAGATGGTTTCCGGTGCGTGGAGCAGAAGGGTACTGAACATCGGGACGAGATGAGTCCCCAGGGATTTCACAGCAATCACGCCGGCGGAGTGCTCGGCGGCATCTCCAGTGGTCAGGATCTGCTGGCCTCCATCGCCCTCAAGCCCACTTCCAGCCTGCGTCTCCCGGGGCACACGGTGAATCGTTCCGGGGAACCGGTCGAAGTGGTGACTCAAGGACGCCACGATCCCTGTGTGGGCATTCGCGCCACCCCCATTGCCGAAGCGATGATGGCCATCGTGCTGATGGACCACGTGCTGCGTCACCGGGGCCAGAACATGGATGTGCGGTCCGGGTTACCGGATCTCGGCGTCGATCACTGAGCGGATGCCCTACTGGCGTCTGTCCGGGTTTTACTTCTTCTACTTCGCTTCGCTGGGTGGATTCCTGCCCTATTGGGGGCTCTATCTCCAGGAGGCACGGGGTTTCACGCCGGCCCAGATCGGTGAGCTGATGGCTGTGGTCATGGTCTCGAAGCTGGTTGCACCTAACATCTGGGGTTGGATCGGTGATCATACCGGGCGCCGCATGCCCATCGTTCAACTCGCCTCCTTGATGACCGTGATCTGTTTCTTTGGGGTATTCCTCGATCGGGGTTTTTGGGGGTTGGCTCTGGTGATGATGCTATTCAGTTTTTTCTGGAATGCCTCGTTACCCCAGCTAGAAGCGGTCACCATGAGTTACCTGCAGGAGCGTATTCAGCGCTACAGCCGAATCCGACTCTGGGGCTCTGTCGGTTTTATCCTCTCGGTGGTGATGCTGGGGTTTCTGGTAGATCGTTGGGGAGTGGGGCAAGTGCCGCAACTGCTGCTACTGCTCTACCTGGGAATCTTTCTCAATAGTCTGACAGTGCCGGATCGCCCGGCCGATAGTCTGCCTCATGATCAGGGTTCCATCCTGGAAATTCTCAAGCGTGGAAATATTCTGGCGTTTCTGCTGGTCTGTTTCCTGATGCAGGCGAGCCACAGTGCCTACTATGCCTTCTACTCCATCTACATGGAGCAGCTTGGCTACCGCAGCGGCGTGATCGGCCAGCTTTGGGCCCTGGGAGTCATCGCTGAGGTGCTGATCTTCCTGGTGATGCACCGCCTGCTGGTGCGCTGGGGCGCGCGCCGGGTACTCATTGCCAGCCTGATAATCGCCGTGGTTCGCTGGATGCTGGTGGCCTGGGCTTCGGACAACTGGATCTTGGTACTGCTGGCTCAGGTGATGCACGCCGCGAGCCATCCACATGGTGCATCACTATTTCGTGGGACGCCACCAAGGGCGTGGACAAGCCCTTTACAGCAGCCTGAGTTTCGGCGCAGGCGGGGCCTTTGGTAGCCTCACCAGTGGCTACTTATGGAGTGGACTGGGTGCGGCGTCGGCCTACTGGTTCTCCGCGGGATATGCCCTGCTGGCGGTGATCGTCGCTTGGCTCTGGGTGGGTCGGGAACGGGAAATGCCCGTCTAAGCAGTGATCTATCTTGACATTATTGGTTGTGGTGGGTACTTTTCGTCATCTGCTGCGCTGCAGCAATTCGGTGGTTTGGTGTATCACTACCTAATTGCCACTTCACTACAGATAAGCACTCAATATATCTCATCTCACGGGAGTCACTCATGTCTACTGAACGCACCCTTTCCATCATCAAACCCGACGCCGTGGCGAAAAACGTAATCGGTCAGATCTACTCCCGCTT
>JARRNW010000055.1:0-11867 GCA_037384565.1 Candidatus Thiodiazotropha sp. | reverse complement strand
GTAAGGGTTGCTGAGGCCGAATCTGCGGTTGGTGCGGGTGAAGATCCAGGGGTTTGTTACGGTGTGACGCCTACAGTAACTCCGGCTTGCAGTCAAGAGAAGAATATCAATGTTCGGCGTTCTAGTGTAATGATAATGGCTGAGAGTTTCGCGAGAATTACACCCATATCTGGTGTAAACTCCGGCACGATTGATCTGACGACTGGTGGAGTATCTGTAGAATTTGAGATTGTGGGTAGTGTTACAGGCCAAGTTATGCCTGCTGGTACGACTATTGAATTTTCCTCGACTAATGGTGATGTGGGAAGTGATGGTTCATATCTAATCCCTTCTACAACGTATAATACGGCATCAGGTGATCGTTTTGGTTTAAATCGTTTTACTGTGGGATTGTCACCAACAGAAAATCAAGAGGATGGCGATGACTGGGGGACGTTGACTGTAACAGTAACAACTCCGAGGGGAAACGAGACAAAGGCACATTATGTCGTCATCGATTAGTCTGCGAGGCTGTGTTTTCAGGTATGCCCGGAATGGGGGGTTACGGGAAGCCGCTAAGAACCCGCTCTTTTGCAATCCTTAAAGCGTAAAGCCAATGGCTTGAGGGCGGCCTCGATGGGTTTTTTTGACTGACAAGTATGGTTTATGCATTTTGTAGGGCTGCAGCGATCGCATATAAACCGACAGGATTATAAACGGGTCTTCTGATCAGCATCTGGACTTTCAGCTTGAGAGACTAACCTATCGGCTTGTAGCCGGTGGTTGTTGAGTTCAATTGCATAAGCTCGAAAATCTACGCGTTTTTGATGGGTTTTCTTGACGCGGGGTCAATATTTGGGCACGATCGGACCCGCGTATATTCTCCCACTTTTCTCTGAATGAAGTTCTCCAAAATTGTGACCGTTCAGTTCCCCCTTATTAAAATTCGCAATCTCCATTTCTCCCATGGCCAAAGAGCCATCTTCGATGGGGTGGATATCGACATTCCTAAAGGCAAGGTGACCGCGATCATGGGGCCCAGCGGCACCGGAAAAACCACCCTGCTGAAACTGATTGGGGGGCAGTTGCACCCCACCTCCGGGAGTATCGAGGTGGATGGCCAGAATGTACACCGGCTCTCCCGCAAGGCCCTGTATCGGTTGCGCATGCGCATGGGCATGCTGTTTCAGAGTGGTGCCCTGCTGACCGATCTCAACGTCTTCGACAACGTGGCCTACCCGATTCGTGAACACGCCGATCTACCGGAGACCATGATCCGCCGATTGGTGCTGATGAAGCTCGAGGCGGTGGGGCTGCGCGGTGCCCGGGATCTGATGCCCTCGGAACTGTCCGGAGGCATGGCCCGGCGCGTGGCCCTGTCCCGGGCGATCGCCCTGGATCCGATGATGGTGATGTACGATGAGCCGTTCACCGGTCAAGACCCCATCTCGATGGGGGTGCTGGCGCAGTTAATCCGACGCCTCAACGAGGCGGTGAGGATCACCAGTATTCTGGTGTCCCACGATGTGGAGGAGACCCTGGGTATCGCCGATTATGTGTACGTGATCTCCCAGGGGAAGGTGGTCGAGTCCGGTACCCCCGAGCAGTTACACGCTTCCGAATCTCCCGCGGTGAAACAGTTTCTCAGCGGGATGCCCGACGGACCGGTGGGATTCCATTATCAGGCGCCGGGGTTGGCCGAGGATCTGTTGAGCATGCAGGGAGGCCGCTGATGTTGGATTCGCTGGCACGGTTTGGACGGCTGGGTTTAAGCGCCATGGAGCGCCTTGGTCGGGGCCACCTGTTGCTGCTCCAGATTCTCCTTGGTATCGGCAGCCTGTTGCGCCGTCTGGGGTTGCTGGTGAGTCAGATACACAGCATCGGCGTGCGCACCACCACCATCATCATCGTGTCGGGATTGTTTGTCGGTATGGTGCTGGGTCTGCAGGGTTATTATGTGCTCTCACAGTTTGGTGCTGAAGAGAGCCTGGGTGTTATGGTAGCTGCCTCTCTGGTGCGTGAACTGGGGCCGGTGGTGACAGCCCTGTTGTTTGCCGGCCGAGCCGGTTCCGCCCTCACCGCGGAGATCGGTTTGATGAAGGCCACTGAGCAGTTGTCCGGTCTGGAGATGATGGCGGTGGACCCGGTGCAGCGTATTCTCACCCCCCGATTCTACGCCGGTTTTCTGTCGATGCCCCTGCTGGCGGCGATGTTCAGCGCGGTGGGCGTGATCGGCGGTTATTTCGTTTCCGTGGGACTGCTGGGGGTCGACGATGGCGCCTTTTGGAGCCAGATGCAGTCCAAGATCGACTGGGGCGAGGATGTGATCAACGGGGTGATCAAGAGTTTCGTGTTCGGTTTTGTGTGTGCCTGGATCGCCCTGTTCCAGGGTTATGATGCGGTCCCCACCTCCAGTGGCGTGAGCGAGGCCACCACCCGTACGGTGGTGCACTCCTCCCTTGCGGTGCTGGTGCTGGATTTTGTCTTGACGGCGTTGATGTTCGGAGAATGATAATGAAGATGAGGTATTTGGAGATCACCGTCGGCGTTTTCATGGCGGCAGGATTGGTGGCGCTGTTTTTTCTCGCGATGCAGGTCAGCAATCTCGCGAGCGTCTCCGGTGAAGAGGGTTATCAGGTGACCGCCCGGTTCGACAATATTGGAGGTCTCAAGGTGCGCTCCCCGGTGTCCATGGCCGGAGTCAGAATCGGCCGGGTGACCGGCATCAGTTACGATCAAAGCAGTTATGAAGCGGTGGTGACCTTATCCATCGAGCCCCAGTATAACCAGATCCCCGATGACAGCATCGCCAAGATCTACACCTCGGGACTTCTGGGTGAACAGTACATCGGGTTGGATCCCGGCGGCAGTCTGGAGAATCTCAAGCAGGGCAGTGAAGTGACAATGACCCAATCGGCCCTGGTGCTTGAGGAGATCATCGGTCAGTTCCTGTTCAGCAAGGCGGAAGATAATGCCATCTCAAGCGATCCCTGATGCACCGGCGGAAAGCCGGATTGAGCGCGTTGGGGCGTTTCACTATCAGGTTCAGGGGGCAATGACCTTCGAAACCGCGCGGGTGTTGCTCCAGCAATCGAGCGCTCTGTTCGGGGGGCAACCGGAAGTGGAAGTTGACCTGTCTGGGGTGAGCCGGGCGGACAGTGCGGGTCTGGCCCTGCTTTTGGAGTGGATGGCGGAGGCAGCGCAGCGTGACGCCAACCTGGTATTGAAAGGGATGCCAGACGCGCTCCAGGCTGTTGCGAGACTCTGCCAGGTCGAAAGCCTTTTTGAATAAGCGGTTGTGCCGGTTAAGGGCCTTGGAAAAAAGAATTATCCTGTGTATTTTTGGTTAATTCTCTTCCCCCAAAGCCCTAACGGCTTGTTTTTTGACACGGGGCCTTGAAAAATATCCTTTTTTGATATTCAATTACCAATCCTATCCAGTCATCCTCCCCGATACATAGCAAGTCTCAACGGTGTCAGACTGGATTCATACAGGTGAATAGAAGCGATTCGCGTCCATTCGAAATCCCCAAGTATTTAAGTTTGGAGATCCTCAATCAATGAGTGACCTTATTGTTCATATAACCGACGATTCATTTGAATCGGATGTGTTGCAGTCCAGCCTGCCGGTACTGATCGATTATTGGGCTGAATGGTGCGGTCCCTGCAAGATGATCGCCCCAGTGCTGGATGAGATTGCCAAGGAATACGACGGTCGGCTGAAGGTAGCTAAGCTGAACATCGACGAGAATCCAAATACACCGCCTCGTTTCGGAATCCGGGGAATTCCCACGCTAATGCTGTTCAAGAGCGGCGAAGTCGAGGCAACCAAAGTAGGAGCCGTATCCAAATCGCAGTTAGTGGCCTTTATCGACAGCAACCTTTGAGACTTTCTTGGGCACCGGATCTGCTGTCTTTGTCTGCCTGCTCTGACCTTTAAAGACACTCAGCTTCACTCCGGCCCGACCCCATTCTACGATAAAAGCGCAGAGTACCATGCCCGGTTTGGGCAGATTTCCTCCCTGACTCATTTCTCATTACTAACAACAACGTCTGTATCATTATGAACCTGACCGAACTCAAGAAAATGCCAGTCTCTGAACTGGCGGACCTGGCCACCTCCATGAAAATCGAGGGTATGGCCCGGACGCGCAAGCAGGATCTGATCTTTGCCATCCTCAAAGCTCATGCCAAGAAAGGTGAGAGTATCTTCGGCGATGGGGTATTGGAGATTCTTCAGGACGGTTTCGGCTTTCTGCGTTCCAATAACAGCTCCTACCTGGCCGGCCCGGATGACATCTATGTCTCACCCAGCCAGATTCGCCGTTTCAGCCTGCGTACCGGTGATACCATCTCGGGAAAGATACGCCCGCCCAAGGATGGCGAACGCTACTTTGCGCTGCTGAAAGTCGATGAAATCAACTATGACAAACCGGAGAATGCCAAGAGCAAGATCCTGTTTGAGAATTTCACGCCGTTATTCGCCAACAAGCGCTTTCACCTGGAGATCGGCAACGGCAGTACCGAAGACATCACCGCCCGGACCATCGATCTGGTGGCGCCCATCGGCAAGGGGCAGCGCGGTTTGATTGTCTCTCCGCCAAAGGCGGGTAAGACCATGATGCTGCAGAACATCGCCCAGTCGATCACGCACAACCATCCGGAATGTTATGTGATCGTCCTGTTGATCGACGAGCGTCCCGAGGAAGTCACTGAGATGGCCCGCTCAGTGCGTGGCGAGGTGATCTCCAGTACCTTTGACGAACCGGCCACCCGACACGTGCAGGTGGCGGAGATGGTGATCGAGAAGGCCAAGCGCCTGGTCGAACACAAGCGGGATGTAGTCATTCTGCTCGACTCCATCACCCGTCTGGCACGGGCCTACAACACCGTTGTGCCTTCCTCCGGCAAGGTGCTGACCGGCGGTGTGGACGCCAATGCGCTGCATCGTCCGAAACGCTTTTTCGGCGCCGCCCGTAACGTGGAGGAAGGTGGCTCCCTCACCATCCTGGCGACCGCCCTGGTGGATACCGGTTCTCGCATGGATGACGTGATCTATGAGGAGTTCAAGGGCACCGGTAACATGGAGGTCCATTTGGATCGGCGTATCGCGGAAAAACGCATCTTTCCTTCCATCAACATCAATCGTTCCGGCACCCGTCGGGAAGAGTTGCTGATGAAGCCCGATGAACTGCAGAAAATGTGGATTCTGCGCAAGATTCTGCATCCCATGGACGAGCTGGCCGCGATGGAATTCCTCTTCGACAAGCTCAAGGTCAGCAAGACCAACGACGAATTTTTCGATGCCATGAAGGGCTAATGAACCCGTGAATTCATGGGTTAAACAGACAGCCGGGCTTATGCCCGGCTTTTTGTTATCCGGCTATCCGGTGTTTCGGGTCTGCGCAGTGAAACAGCTATACTCCTAGTGTAATGTAACCGAATAGTAAGTGCCGTTCGGGCATAGCCCTTTTTACTATCGAGTCATCACTCGATTGATACCTTTCCCGATGAAACGTCCTCATCCGGTAAACAGAAAACAATGAAAGCCATGATTTTGGCCGCGGGTCGCGGCGAACGCATGCGGCCTTTGACCGACAGGTTGCCGAAACCCCTGTTGCCGGTAATGGGTAAGCCTCTCATCGTGCATCACATCGAAAGGCTCGCTGCCGCCGGTTATCGCGAGTTGGTGATCAATCACGCCTATCTGGGGGAGATGATAGAGACCGCCCTGGGACGGGGGGATCGATGGGGGGTTGAAATCAGCTACTCCCCAGAGGCCAGAGCGCTGGAGACGGGTGGCGGTATCTACCATGCCTTACCACTGCTGGGGCAAGATCCTTTCCTCGTAATAAACGGCGATGTCTGGACCGACTACGATTTCACCCGTTTAGGACTCGCGGATACTGACCTGGCGCATTTGGTCTTGGTGCCCAATCCTCCACAGCATCCCCAGGGTGATTTCCGATTGATTGCGGGGCGGGTCGAGGATGGTCCCGGCGAATGTCTGACCTTCAGCGGGATTGGCGTGTACCGTCCCGATCTGTTCTATGGTTCTCAGGGAGGTGCCTTTCCGTTGGCGCCGTTGCTGCGCAAGGCGATGCATAGCGATCATGTGTCGGGTGAACGTCACGACGGTTACTGGATCGATGTGGGCACACCCGAACGTCTGCTGGCGCTGGAGCGCCGGTTGACGGATAGCCCGGTCAGTGACAGGGGTTGAGTATGGGCCAGGAAATCACCACCAACGTTTTCACCGCCGCCGATTTCGAGGCTTTCCAGCAACGTCTGGTTGACGAGACCCAGCTACTTTCGGAGTGGTTCGAGAGTGGTCTGTTTGTGCAAGAAAGCGGGGTCGGGGGGGTGGAGCTCGAAGCCTGCCTGTTGGATCGCAAGGGCGATCCGGCGCCACTGAATCAGCCTATGTTGGCACGACTGAACGATGACCTGGTGGTGCCGGAACTGGCGCGTTTCAATGTGGAGATCAACAACACCCCGCGCCGCCTGAGCGGCGATGCCTTTGAGCGGATGCATGAGGAGTTGCAGGACATTTGGGGTCGTTGTAACCGGGAGGCGGAGCGGCTGTCCGCCTGCATGGGCATGTTCGGTATCCTGCCCACCCTGCGTCAAAGCGCTCTCAGTCTGGAGAATATGTCACCGCTGAACCGCTATCAGGCGCTCAACGATCAGGTGTTTCGATTACGCCGAGGTGAGCCGGTGGAGCTGCACATCAGTGGGCGAGAGTCCTTGGATATTTGCCACAACGATGTGATGCTGGAATCCGCCGCCACCTCGTTCCAGATCCATCTGCAGGTGGGATCGGCGGACGCCATGAAGTTCTACAATCTGTCTAAAATCGTATCCGCGCCCATGGTAGCCGTGAGTGCGAATGCCCCCTATCTGTTTGGCCGGGACCTGTGGGACGAGACCCGGATTCCCCTGTTCGAACAGGCAATTTCGGTGGGGGCCTCGGATCTTACCAAACGGGTTAGTTTCGGGGTCCGCTTTCTTTACGAAACGATGATGGAGAGCTTTACCGCCAATCTGCAACGCTACCCGGTGATGTTGCCGAAACTGATGGACGAGCCGATCGGACAACTGGCGCACCTGCGGCTGCATAATGGCACCATCTGGCGCTGGAACCGGCCGTTGATCGGGTTCGATGCGCAAGGCAATCCTCATCTGCGCATCGAACACCGGGTCGTCCCGGCGGGTCCAACCCTGCGGGACATGGTTGCCAACGCGGCGTTTTATTTCGGCTTGGTAACCGGCTTGGCCGCGCGCTATGAGCGTCCGGATGCTTCGATGGGCTTTATTCGTACTCGCAGCAACTTCTACCAGGCCGCCCGTTTCGGGCTGCAGTCCCGGCTCTACTGGTTCGGTTGGGATGCAGTACCCGCGGATCAATTGATTAGCGAGGTGTTGTATCCTGTTGCCCTGGAGGGTCTGGCGCGTCTCGGCATCGATCGGGATTCGGCGGAATACTGGCTGGGTATCATTCGGGCGCGCGCCGGTACGGGGCGCAACGGGGCGCGTTGGCAGCGTGACTGGGTTGCCCGGCACAGCAGGGACATGCGGGGAATGACCCTTGCCTACCTGGAGCGACAGGAGCGGGATCGGCCGGTGCATGAGTGGGACTGATCAATAAAAGGGTACACTTTAACCATTACACCGCACTAGCAGACAGGCGACAGAGGTGAACAGGTAGGTAAGCATGTTGCAGGAATATAATGAGATACCCCGGGGTCTTCTCTCACGGGAAGCTCATCAGCTGGCCGAGGTGCTGTCGGGCCCGGCACTGTTCCATCTGCACGGGCGCAAATCCGAACCGGTCTTTTTCTCGGTCTTGATGCACGGTAATGAGAATGTTGGCTGGGATGCCGTACGGGCACTGCTGTCCCGCTATGAGGAGGGTTGGGATCTGCCTCGTTCGATGAGTCTGTTTGTTGGTAACGTTCAAGCTGCGGCACAAGGCAAACGTCTGTTGCCTGGTCAGCGGGATTTCAACCGGGTTTGGCCCGGAGGGGATTTGTGCGATTCCGAAGAAGGGCGTATCACGGCCCGGGTAGTGGAGATCATGCGTGAGCGCCGTCCCTTCCTGAGTGTGGATGTACACAACAACACCGGCATCAACCCGCACTATGCCTGTATCAATCATCTTGGGTTGCCGTTTCTGCATCTGGCGGTGATGTTTTCCCGCACGGTGGTCTACTTCCTGCAACCCAGGGGGGTTCAATCCATGGCCTTTGCCGAACTCTGTCCCTCGGTGACCCTGGAGTGTGGCAAGGTCGGTAGCACCCATGGCGTCGAGCACGCCATGGAATATCTGGATGCCTGCCTGCATCTGTCGGAGCATCCTCAGCACCCGCTCTCGGATCAAGATGTCGACCTGTTTCACACGGTTGCCCAGGTCAAGGTATCTCCGGACACAACCCTGGGTTTTCAGCCGGATGAGCGGGATTTGGTGTTCGATACCAATCTGGATCACATGAATTTCCGGGAGGTTCCCGCCGGAACGGCACTGGGATGGACCAATGGCAGGGGGGGCGATGTGCTGGACGTGCGGGATGAGGTCGGACGAGGGGTAGGGGATGACTATTTTGTGTTTGAGCAGGGGCTGCTATGTTTTCGCAAGCGGGTTATGCCCTCTATGTTGACTAAGGACCTGGATGTAATTCAGCAGGATTGCCTCTGCTATTTGATGGAGCGTTTGAGTGTTTCCGGCAATTAGCCGGGCCGGCCGATTAGAGAAATGATGTTCAGAAATGTTTGGCTGCGGGATGGGTTTCCGTGGCAACCAAAAAGCTGAGTCAGAGTGAGAGATACACCCTGAGGCGGTACCACAGATTACCCAGGATCTCATGCAGTGCCAGTGCTGTGTTCATGGCGGCGTATTCACTGGGCAGGATTCTCAGATAGTAGGGGCGCTGGTCCGCGTCCCGGTATTCAAAGTTGATCGGTGCGGGTATCGGTATTGCGCCCTGTTGCTCGAAGGCATACAACGTCCTGGGCATGTGTGCGGCATCGGTCACCAGGATGACCTGTTGCAGGTTGTTGTTGCGCATCAAGCCGATGACGTTTCCAGCATTTTCCCAGGTGTTGTGGCTGCTGTTGTCGATAGCCATCACGTTGACACCCAATTCCAAGGTGAGAATCTCCCGGGCGATTTCCGCTTCAGGAGTGCCTCCGTCGTCCGGAGCACCGCCACTGGCGATCAGCGGGAGTCCCGTCTTCCGGGAGAGAGTGGCGGCGTATCTCAGGCGGCTCAGCATACGCAGGCTGGCGGTATCGGTGTGGTGGTACTCTGGGGCATTCCGGTAGCGTCCGGAACCGAGCACGACGATGGCCTGTGGCGGGTTTTCACGGTATAGGGACGGGTCGAATGGGGGTTGGTTCTGTAGCTCATCGAACAGCCATTGCGCAGTGATCGGCATGCTCAGGACGAGCTGCGCCAGCAGAGAAACTATGACCAGGGTACGACCGAAGCGTATCCGCCAGAGCAACAGGCCGAACAGGCCGGCCAGCAAGGGTCCGGCGGGGGGCAGTATTAGGGCGCTAATCAGGTCTGTATCGAGTCCGGGCATAGGAGGTGCCGATTTTTCTGTCAGGCGTTGGCTGGGTCCAGCAGTGGGTTGGCCTGCAGATCCGCATGATAGGAGGAACGCACCATCGGGCCGCTGGCCACGTTGCTGAAACCCATCTGCCCGGCCTGTCGACCCAGTTCTTCGAACTCATCTGGGGTGACGAAACGCTCGACCGGCAGGTGGTCGTGGCTGGGTTGCAGGTACTGTCCCAAGGTCAGCATGTCGCAACCGTGACGGCGTAGGTCCTGCATTACCTCGATGACCTCATTGATCGTCTCCCCCAAACCCAGCATCAAACCCGATTTGGTGGGTACCGAAGGCTGTACCTGCTTGAACCGTTCGAGTAGCTGCAGAGATCCCTGATAATTGGCCCCGGGTCTGGCTTGACGGTAGAGTCTGGGAACGGTTTCCAGGTTGTGGTTGAAGACGTCCGGTGGTTGTTGGCCGAGCGGTTCCAGGGCCTGTTCGACCCGGCCACGGAAATCGGGTACCAGGATCTCGATCCTGGTCTGGGGCATGCGTGTTCGAATAGCACCGATGCAGGCAGCGAAGTGTGCGCCGCCCCCGTCGCGCAGATCGTCCCGATCCACCGAGGTGATGACCACATATTTTAGCGACATGGCATGGATGGCATCCGCAAGATGATCGGGTTCGCGGGGATCGAGGGGTTGGGGCTGTCCATGGGCGACGTCGCAAAAAGGGCAGCGCCGGGTGCAGATATCCCCCATGATAAGAAAGGTTGCGGTACCCTGTTGGAAGCATTCACCGAGATTTGGGCAGGCGGCCTCTTCACAGACCGAGCTAAGACTTTGTTCGCGCAGGATGCGGCGAATCCGGCTGACCTCATGGCCGATTGGCGCCTTGGCGCGTATCCAGGCGGGTTTTCGCAGGGTTGTCTGGGTGTTTTCCACCTTTACCGGGATGCGGGAAAGCTTGGATTTGCCCCGCTGATGGCTGTTCGGGCGGGTTCGGGAGGGTGGTAGCAGGTCTTTGGGGAGATTTTTTGGGTCAGGCATGGGGCGGCTCCGCATTATCGAAGCTGTCAGTGTAGCCGAAATGCCTTGCTAAGTGATGATTCAATATTTAGGATTCCGTCATTCCGGCGAATGCCGGAATCCAGGGGAATGTGGCACCTACCCACAACAAGCTCTGCTGTCATGGTTTCAGTACCTCAGAGGCATTATCGATACCAAATTCCATGATTCCAGCATGCGCCGGAATGACGGAGTAGGTGAATAACGGAGTTTTTTATTTTGCTCTAATATGAACTCCGAAACTTGAGTCTTTAAGAAAGCCTCATATTTCAGTTTAGTCTGAACCCTTAAATAAAGAGCCATTCATAATCCATGATCGATTGATCGCCTTCGGCATCAGGGGTTCTTACGATCTCAGTGACCACGACGGGCTCTTTGAGTGTATGAATGGCATGATAGGCAATGAGTTTTTCGATACAGGCCTCGGTCAAGACATGACCGGCGGAAAAAAGCAGTCTGCCTTCTGGTGTTGAAATTCCGGATTCGAGTTTCATGCCGGGTTGCAGATCTTGGATCGTTGCGTCATGGGTATTGGACAGGGCAGTGAGGTTTTCTCCTGCGTTGAAGTACCAGGCTACGGTCTTCATTACGTTGGGGTCGTAATGCTGGGAATTTTCCTTCATCTTTTCTATGGCAGCGGTTGGACTGATTTTGTCTCGATTCTTCACATCCTGTACGTCGTGTAATACCTTTATGATTCTGCTTTCCAGCGGGATTTGCAAACCGGAAACCGCAATGTCCGGAATCCCGCTGCCATCGAAATTCTTGTTTTGAAACAGGATAATATTAGCAACAGACTCCAGGCGGGGAATATTCGATAGAAGTCTGTACCCGGCTTCAGGCAATCTATCCATTATCAGTTGTTCAGACGGGTGAAGGGGTTCGCCATTTTCGATCTTATGGAGTGTTTGTTCGGGCAGGGTTGTGTACGCAATCCTTGAGAGTCGAATCGCCATTTCCATTTCCCAGAGATTTTCACCCTGCATTACACGAGAGACCTCTACCGCGATATTGACCATCTCCGAGGTGGTGCTCATAACCTTGGGTGCAATAAGAGACAGGACGTCAGTCAGTGTTTTTACTGATCCATTCAGTGTTTGACTCAGTAGCTGGCGTTCGTTTTGCAGAACTTGATAACGTGCGATCGCATCGTCGATAGCGGTTGAAAGCTCATTGACCGATGACGGTTTGTTTAGAAATCGGAATACCTTACCTTCGTTGATCGCTTCCATGGCGGATGACTGATCAGCATATCCGGTAAGCATGATTC
>JARRNW010000054.1:0-11929 GCA_037384565.1 Candidatus Thiodiazotropha sp. | reverse complement strand
GGACGTGTACGATCGGTTGTATGAGATCTGGGGATTGTTTGCTTTCGATAATATTTCAAATGCCGAGCAAAACCACATGGATGCCGTCTTGGCGCAACTCAACAAGTACGGGTTGGAAGATCCTGTCCAGCAGTCCGGGGTGTTCAGCGATAGGGAATTGCAGTCACTCTACGACAATTTGCTCAATCGCGGCGCAGTCTCTCAAATCGAGGCGCTGCAGGTCGGGGCGCTGATCGAGGAGGTGGATATGCAGGACATCAAGCGTATGCGTGAAAGCACTACCCACGATGACCTGATTTCACTCTATGACCGCCTGGCTTGCGGGTCGAGAAACCACTTGCGTGCGTTTGTCAGCCAGATCGAGAGCCGTGGGATGGTCTATCAGGCTCAGGCGCTCTCCCAGGAGGAGGTTGATGCCATCGTGGACACCCCCATGGAACGTGGGTGCGGCCGGCGCTATTGAGTGTTGAGCGCAAGCGGGGGTGATCGCTCCCCCCGCTTTCGCCCCTAGGGATCAGTTGCTCAGCCGTTTGTACTTGATGCGATGCGGCTGATCCGCCTCGGCGCCAAGGCGCCGTTTACGGTCGGCCTCGTAGTCGGCATAGTTGCCTTCGAACCAGACCACTCCCGAATCCCCCTCGAAGGCGAGGATGTGGGTGGCGACTCGATCGAGGAACCAGCGGTCATGGCTGATGACCACGGCACAACCCGGGAAGGTGAGCAGGGCCTCTTCCAGGGCGCGCAGGGTCTCCACGTCCAGGTCATTGGTCGGTTCGTCGAGCAGCAGCAGATTGCCGCCGCTCTTCAATAGCTTCGCCAGATGCACCCGGTTGCGTTCGCCGCCGGACAGATCACCGATGCGTTTCTGCTGATCCGATCCCTTGAAGTTGAAATGGCTGACATAGGCTCGTGACGGCATCTGGAAGCGGTCCACGGTGAGGATGTCCTGTCCGTCCGAGATCTCCTCCCATACGGTCTTTTTTCCGTCCAGGGCGTCGCGGCTCTGATCCACATAGGCGATCTTGACTGTGTCGCCGATACGCATCTCGCCCCCATCGGGTTGCTCCTGACCGGTGATGATGCGGAACAGGGTGGTCTTGCCCGCCCCGTTGGGACCGATGATGCCGACAATGCCGCCCTTGGGCAGATTGAAGGTGATGTCGTCGTAAAGTACCCGGTCGCCGAAGGATTTCTTAAGATCCCTGGCCTCGATCACCAGATCGCCGAGTCTGGGGCCGGGGGGGATATAGAGTTCGTTCGTCTCGTTGCGTTTCTGGAATTCCTGGGACTGCAACTCTTCGAAGCGCTGCAAGCGGGCCTTGCTTTTTGCATGACGTCCCTTGGGATTGGTGCGCACCCACTCCAGTTCCGACTTCATGGTTTTGATATGGGCGGCCTCTTCACGAGACTCCTGCTCCAGACGCTGCTCTTTCTGTTCCAACCACGAGGAGTAGTTGCCCTCCCAGGGAATGCCATAGCCCCGATCGAGTTCGAGAATCCAGCCCGCCACGTTATCCAGGAAGTAGCGATCATGGGTGACCGCCACCACGGTACCGGTGTATTCGTGGAGAAAACGCTCCAGCCAGGCGACTGACTCTGCGTCCAGATGGTTGGTCGGTTCGTCCAGCAGCAGCATGTCGGGTTTTTCGAGCAACAGACGGCACAGGGCCACCCGGCGTCTTTCGCCGCCGGAGAGGGTCTTTACGTCTGCGTCCCAGGCTGGCAGACGCAGGGCGTCCGCGGCGATCTCGAGTTGGCGCTCAAGATTGTGCCCATCGCTGGCCTGAATGATGTCCTCAAGTTTGGCCTGCTCTTTGGCCAGGGCATCAAAGTCCGCGTCAGGTTCTGCGTAGGCGGCATAGACCTGATCGAGTCGTGCCAGAGCCTGTTTGATCTCCGCCAGTGCGGATTCCACGTTGCCACGCACGTCCAGGTTCTCGTCGAGTTGCGGTTCCTGAGGCAGGTAACCGACCCGGATACCGGTCTGGGGACGGGCTTCACCCTCGATGTCGGTATCGACGCCGGCCATGATGCGCAGCAGGGTCGACTTGCCTGCGCCGTTGAGACCGAGCACGCCGATCTTGGCGCCGGGGAAGAAGGAGAGGGAGATATCGCGAAGGATCTGTTTTTTGGGCGGGACGACCTTGCCCACCCGGTTCATGGTGTAGATGTATTGTGCCATATTATTTCCTTGGTAAATCAATCATATATATGACACAAAATGTTTTTGTGTGGCATTTGCATGATGGGTACGTGTTGGGTGGAAAAACATAATTGCGGAACTTTACCTTATATGCCTTTGAAACAAAAAGAATCTACCATTGCGCAAAACAGAGCGTGCCGACAAAACCCATCGGGTATCCAAACAGCAGCTTCTGATTATCGAAGAGATCTACTCGTCGATCCCCTTGGCTCCGATAGCGGTTGTTAAAACACTTGGATGGGATGGTTGCAAGTGTCGGGATTTTGCCTGGACAACCCGTGTTTGTGAGTCAATATTTTGTCTTTGATACTTATTGTATTTATAACATACTGATAATATAAGAAAAGTCGTTAAATTTCTTGGTGGCACTTTATTTGCATTCAATGGTTATGAAAACCTTGAGGGATGCACCATGGCAACAGAACAGACTGAAGATCTCGATCTTGGCGAAGAGAAAAAAGGCAAATCCAAGCTCATCATCATTATAGCGATCGCAGTACTTCTGCTGGCAGGTGGGGGTGTTGCTGCTTTTTTTCTTCTCAGTGGCGGTGATGAGGCCGCAGACGAAACCGCTGAAGCGGTTCCTCAAGCGGTGGAAAAAGGTCCGGCACAGTATATCGATTTCAACCCCCCCTTCGTGGTCAATCTGCCGGGTAAACCGAGTCTGCTGCAGATCGGGGTAAGTGTCAGGGTCTACTCCGAACCCCTGGCGGAGTTCATCCGTCATAATGATCCGATGATCCGCCATCACCTTCTCAATCTGCTTTCATCCAAGGATGCGAAATCGTTGAAGACCCGAGAGGCCAAGGAGGCGTTACAGGCCGAGATGTTGAATGAGCTCAACAAGGTGGTGAAAGAGCTGAAGGGGCCAGGTGATGTGGACGGGGTTTTCTTTACCAGTTTCGTGATGCAGTAGTGCCGAGAAGGAATGAATCATGAGTGCCAGTGATCTGCTTTCCCAAGAAGAGATCGATGCCCTGCTGCATGGCGTCGACAGTGGTGATGTCGCGACGGAATCGGACGCTGCGGCAGAAGGCGGGACCGTTACCTACGACTTCACCAGTCAGGATCGGATCGTCCGGGGTCGTCTGCCAACCCTGGAGATGATCAACGAACGCTTCGCCCGGTTGTTCCGCACCAGTCTGTTCAACATGCTGCGCCGTACCGCGGATCTGTCGGTATCCAGCATCCAGATGCAGAAATTTTCCGAATTCGTACACAGTCTGTTCGTTCCCACCAGTCTCAACATGATCCGTGTACAGCCCTTACGCGGCAAGGGGTTGTTCGTGCTCGATCCAAAGCTGGTGTTCAGTGTGGTGGATAACTATTTCGGCGGTTCGGGCCGGTTTCACACCAAGATCGAGGGACGGGATTTCACCCCCACCGAAAACCGGGTCATCCAGTTGCTGTTAAAGAGCGCGTTTGCGGATCTTGAAGCGGCCTGGAAACCCGTATTTCGGGTTACCTTCGAATACAGCGGTTCCGAGGTGAATCCTCAATTTGCCAACATCGTGAGTCCTTCTGAAGTGGTGGTGGTGACCTCGTTTCATGTGGATCTGGAGAATGGGGGAGGCGATTTTCATATCTGCATGCCCTATTCGATGGTGGAGCCGATCCGCGAACTGCTCGATGCCGGGGTGCAGAGCGACCGGGGTGAGCGGGACGAACGATGGGAGCACTCCCTCAAGGAAGAGATCATGGGCGCTCAGGTCGAGTTGAGCAGTATGCTCACCGAGGTGCAGATGTCGGTGCGCCAGTTGGCCAATTTGAAAGAAGGGGATGTGATTCCCATCGAGATGCCGGAGGAGGTGGTCGTGGAGGCCGCCGACGTGCCGATCTTCAAAGCACGCCTGGGCATCTCCGACGGTAATTATGCACTGAAGATCAGTGACTGGATGAAGACTAACCAGCGCAAAGGGTTGCGGGACTATCTGGAGATGGAAAACCGGCAATCAGATGGGGAATAGCGGACGGGATGGCGCAGGCAACAGAATTGATGGTCGGGCCGCGTGCGATCCGATCGATCCACAGAGGGTGTGAAGATGAGTGAAGAGAAACAAGTCGATCCGAATGAGGCCCTGGCTGACGAATGGGCTGCGGCATTGGAGGATCAGGCTGATGGTGAGGCCGCCGCCAAGGGCATGACCGAAACGGCCCAGTTCGACGAACTGCGGGATGAAGGTGCCTCAGGTGGTGTGAATCTGGATGCGATTCTGGATGTGCCGGTCACCATCTCCATGGAGATCGGACGCACCAAAATCAACATCCGTAACCTGTTGCAACTCAATCAGGGGTCGGTGGTGGAGCTCGACCGCCTTGCCGGTGAGCCCATGGATGTGCTGGTCAACGGCACTCTGATCGCCCAGGGCGAGGTGGTGGTGGTGAACGAGAAATTCGGTTTGCGTCTCACCGATATCATCAGTCCCTCCGAACGGGTCAAGAGGTTGAAATAATGAAACTCTGGCCACTTACCGGTGTGTTTGCCAGCGGTATGGCGCTGGCGACCGAGGCAACGCAGAAACCGATCGGCGTCAAGGTATCGCCCATGGGCGCGGAAAGCCTGCTCAACACCTTCGGTGGCCTGATTCTGGTACTGGCGGTGATTTTCGCCGCGGCCTGGCTGTTCAAGCGCTATACCCAGCTGCCGGTGGGTGGTAAGGGGCTGGTGCGGGTGCTCGGTGGCGCCTCGGTGGGCAGTCGTGAACGGGTGGTGGTGGTGGAGGTGGACGAGACCCGGCTGGTGCTGGGTGTCTCCCCCGGCCAGGTGCGTACCTTGCATACGTTTGAGCCACCCACGGAACCCTTCCGTCGGCAGTTGGATAAGGCGGTCAAGGCGGAAGATTCAGAGTCGGCATCGGACAGGACGACGTCATGAGAGTTGCGATCCTGCTACTCGGTATATTGATCAGCAGTTGGGTGCAGGCCGCCCCCGGCGTGGATGCCTTCAGCGTGACCACCGACGGGCAGGGGGGGCAGACCTACACCCTGACCATCCAGGTGCTGCTGTTCATGACCGCCCTGACCCTGTTGCCCGGGGCGCTGATGATGATGACCTCGTTCGCCCGGATCATCATCGTGCTGGCGATCCTGCGTCAGGCCCTGGGCACCCAGAACACACCTTCCAACCAGATCCTTATCGGCCTGGCCCTGTTTCTTACCCTCTACATCATGATGCCGGTGTTGAGCGAGGTAAACGAAGTGGCGGTACAGCCCTATCTGGCCGGAGATATCGAAACCCTGGAGGCCCTGCAGCGCGGGGCGGAACCGGTGAAGTCGTTCATGCTGGCCCAGACCCGGGAAGATGACCTGGCTCTGTTCGCGAGAATCGGGGATTTCGGTGAATTCAACGAGCCGAAGGATGTTCCCTTCAGTTTGCTGCTGCCGTCGTTTGCCACCAGTGAACTGAAGACCGGCTTTCAGATCGGTTTCCTGCTGTTCATCCCCTTTCTGATCATCGACCTGGTAGTGGCCAGTATCCTGATGTCCATGGGTATGATGATGCTTTCGCCGATGATCATCTCGCTGCCGTTCAAGATCATGCTGTTCGTACTGATCGACGGCTGGGCGCTGGTGTTCGGCACCCTGGCTACGAGTTTTCAGGTTTAATGAGGTGTGAGTCATGAGTCCGGATACCGTTATGAGCATCGCGCAAAACACCCTGGAGCTGATCGGTATGTTGTCCGGTATCGTGCTCCTGCCGGCACTGATCGTGGGTCTGATCATCGCCATGTTCCAGGCCGCCACCCAGATCAACGAGATGACTCTGACCTTTATCCCGAAGCTGGTGGTAGCGGGCCTGGTGTTGATGCTGGCTGGGCACTGGATGCTGCAGGTACTGATGACCTTCTCGATCGATCTGATCGAGAGTATTCCTGAGTTACTCCACTGATCGGGCGGGATGTGAGCCTGTGTGACCATGCACTTCAGCGAAGCTCAACTCAATGCCCTGATTGCCACCTACTTCTGGCCGACAGTGCGGGTCGGTGCCATGATCATGGCGGCGCCCCTGTTCAGTTCCCGACAGGTACCGGTGCGACTGCGCTTGCTGCTGACTTTGGTGATCAGCTTTCTGATCGCGCCCACGCTTCCCGAGATGCCACCCGCCGACGTGTTGAGCCATAGCGGCTTTTTGATCCTGTTGCAACAGATCCTGATCGGTGTGTTGATGGGGTTTCTACTGCAACTGGTGTTCGGTGCACTGGTGTTCGGCGGGCAGGTGATCGCCTACGGCATGGGCCTGGGCTTTGCCTCGATGGTTGATCCGGCGAATGGTGTCCAGGTACCGGTGGTGTCCCAGTTCTATGTCATCTTCGCCACTCTGCTGTTTTTGATTTTCAACGGTCACCTGTTGGCGATCGAACTGGTCGCGGACAGTTTTGTCACCCTACCGGTGGCGGTGGACGGAGTAACCCGCAACGGCATGCTGGATATTGTCGCCTGGGGCAGCCGCATGTTTGCCGGGGGTCTGATCATCGCACTGCCCATCGTTGGGGCGATGTTGATGGTCAACCTGGGGATGGGTGTGGTGATGCGAGCCGCGCCACAACTCAACATCTTCTCCGTGGGTTTCCCCGTCACCATGATGTTGGGATTCATCCTGATGTGGGTAACCGTGCCGAATGTGTTCGGCGTGTTCAATGAACTGCTCGATGAGGTGTTTCAGGTGATGATGCTGATTCTGAGGGTTACGAGGTGAATCATGGCGGATAACGAAAACGGCCAGGAAAAAACCGAACAACCCTCGGCGAAGCGACTCGACGACGCCAAGCGCAAGGGCCAGGTGCCCCGTTCCCGGGAACTCAACAGTATGGCGGTGACCCTGGGTGGTGTCGTCGCCCTGGTGATGATGAGCGGTCCGATCAGCAACCAGTTCTCCGCCATGATGAGCAACGGCTTTAACCTGACCCGGGAGCAGATCTTCGATGTGAACTCCATGCTCAGCGGACTCGGCACGGGTATTGCCCAGGTATTCCTTGTATTGACACCCTTCTTCGCACTGGTGGTGCTGGCCGCGATATTCAGTTCCGTGGTCCTTGGAGGATTTTCCGTCAGCAGCGAAAGCCTGGCGCCCAAGCTGGATAAGCTCAATCCTTTGAAAGGTTTGAAACGGGTGTTCTCTCCCCGGGGACTGGTGGAGATGCTCAAGGCCATGGCGAAGTTTTTTCTCATCGGTGGAGCCACGGTTTTGCTACTGGATATGACGCTGGATCAATACCTCGCCATGCATGCCATGGATATTGCACAGGCGCTAAGTCACCTGGGTACGCTGATCGGCTGGTCGGTGATTTTGTTGGCCTCGAGCATGATCCTGATCGCCGCTATCGATGTGCCATTCCAGTTATGGGACCACAAACGTCAGTTGAAGATGACCCGTCAGGAGCTGCGCGACGAGATGAAAGAGACCGAGGGACGTCCCGAGGTCAAGGGTCGTATCCGCCAGATGCAGCGGGAGATGGCCCAAAAACGCATGATGCAGGAGGTGCCCAAGGCTGATGTGATCGTCACCAACCCGACCCATTATGCCGTGGCCCTGAAGTACGATCCGGAAACCATGCATGCGCCGAAGCTGGTGGCCAAGGGCGCCGATCTGGTCGCACAGAATATTCGCAAGGTGGGGCAGGAGGCCCATGTGCAGGTGGTTGAATCACCGGTACTGGCGCGGGCCATCTACTTCCACACCGAACTGGATGCCTTCGTCCCTGCCGGGCTGTACCTGGCGGTAGCCCGTCTGTTGGCCTATGTGTTCCAGCTGCGTGCCTACCGGACTGAAGGCGGGATCTATCCCGAGATGCCGGAAAATCTGCTTGTTCCGGAAGAGTATCAACATGAATAATTTTGAATTATTAATTTTGAATTTTGAATTGTGGTGTTCGCTTTGCTCACGCTTGTTATTTGATAAGCCGTGCGCGCAGCGCGCACATTCAATTCAAAATTCAACATTTAAAATTCAAAAATAGCCGAAGGCAAAACAATGGACAGCGCAATCATCCTCAACAATGTAAAACAGCTTGGAGCTCGCGGCCTTGGCGCGCCTCTGGTGCTGATGATGCTTCTGTCCATGCTGGTGATTCCGTTGCCGCCGATCGCCCTGGACATGTTCTTTACCTTCAACATCACCCTCTCTCTGGTGGTGATGCTGGTGGTGGTCTATACCCGGCGTCCGTTGGAGTTCTCCGTTTTCCCCAGCATGCTGCTGATCGCCACTCTGCTGCGCCTGGCCCTGAACGTGGCTTCCACCCGGGTGGTGCTGCTGGAAGGACACACCGGCGGTGATGCAGCGGGTAAGGTGATCGAGGCCTTTGGCGCTTTCGTAATCGGCGGTAACTATGCGGTCGGCCTGGTGGTGTTCCTGATCCTGGTGATCATCAACTTCGTGGTGGTCACCAAGGGCGCGGGGCGAGTCTCCGAGGTCAGCGCCCGGTTCACCCTGGACGCCATGCCCGGCAAGCAGATGGCCATCGACGCGGACCTCAACTCCGGTCTGATCGATCAGGACGAGGCCCGGGCACGCCGTGAGGACGTAGCCCGTGAAGCGGATTTCTACGGAGCCATGGACGGTGCCAGTAAATTCGTCCGGGGCGACGCCATTGCCGGTATCCTGATCTTGTTCATCAACATTATCGGCGGGCTTGCGATCGGCATGTCCCAGCACGGACTCGACTTCAGTACCGCGCTGCAGAACTATGTGCTGTTAACCATCGGTGACGGCCTGGTGGCGCAGATCCCCTCCCTGTTGCTCTCAACCTCCGCGGCGATCATCGTCACCCGGGTAGCCAGCAACCAGGACGTGGGTGGACAGATCATCAGTCAGCTCTTCACCAGTCCCAAGGCACTGGCCGTGACCTCTGCTGTTCTGTTTCTCATGGGCGTGATTCCGGGTATGCCCAATTTCGCCTTCCTGACCCTGGCGGCGGCGGCAGGCGGCGGCGCCTGGATGATCTGGCAACGTCAGCTTCAACCACCGGAGCCGACCGTGATCGAAGAGCCGGTGGAACAGCCGGAACAGCGGGAACTGAGTTGGGACGATGTGCAGCCGGTGGATCTGATCGGGCTCGAGGTTGGTTACCGGCTGATTCCCCTGGTGGACCGTAACCAGGGTGGTCAGCTCATGAACCGGATCAAGGGGGTGCGGCGTAAGCTCTCCCAGGAACTGGGTTTTCTCGTCCCCTCGGTACATATCCGGGATAATCTGGATCTGTCCCCAAATACCTACCGTATCTCCCTGAACGGGGTGGCCGCCGCTGAGGCGGAGATCTATCCGGATCGGGAACTGGCGATCAATCCCGGACAGGTGTTCGGTGAGTTACCCGGGACGCCCACCAAGGATCCGACCTTCGGACTGGATGCGGTGTGGATCGACCCCGAGCAGAAGGATCATGCCCAGACCCTGGGCTACACCGTCGTGGATGCCAGTACGGTGGTCGCTACCCATTTGAGTGAGATTCTGCAGAGTCAGGCCAACGAATTGCTCGGGCATGAGGAAACCCAGCAGCTTCTGGATCAACTGACTCGCAGCGCGCCCAAACTGGTGGAAGATTTGGTACCCAAGTCCCTGTCACTGAGCGTGGTCACCCGGATCCTGCAGAACCTGCTGGCTGAGCATGTTCCGATCCGGGATTTCCGTACCATCGCCGAGACCCTGGCGGAACAGTCCAACCGGACTCAGGACCCGGGTGCCCTGACAGCGGCGGTTCGTGTGGCGCTGTCACGGGGTATCGTGCAGCAACTGATCGGCACCTCCGGGGATATCCCCGTGGCAGTGCTCGATCCCGCCCTGGAACAACTGCTGCAACGCACCCTGCAGGCCTCGGAGGAGGGGCAGGCGGGCTTCGAACCCGGATTGGCGGAACGCCTGCAGACCGCACTGGCACAAACCCACGAGGCCATGGAGGCGAGGGGGCAGCAGAGCGTGCTGCTGGTGGCGGCGCCGATCCGCTCCTGGATGGCCCGGTTTGCCAAGCATGCGGCACCGGGCATGAACATTCTGTCCTACAACGAGGTGCCGGATAATCGTCAGATCAAGGTGGTGTCCACGATTGGCGGAGGAAACTGAATAAGTTATTAGTTTTGAGTTTTAAGTTTTTAGTTGGCCTCGTTCCCATGCTCTGCGTGGGAACGCATATCATGGGTACGGCTAAGTGAACAACTTCAAACCGAGCCAGGCAACCACAACAAGGTATGCATTCCCACGCAGAGCGTGGGAACGAGAAAAAAACGGGCTACCCAGACATTCAAGCTAATACCGCTTGGGCACGCACATCCCGCTCTGGCTGCAAGCCGATAGACACCCCACACCCAGGGTATGCATTCCCCCGCAGAGCGTGGGAATGAGAAATCTTGTGAGCGCAGCGAACTCGTTAACTCAAAACCAAAAACTCAACACTCAAAACTGTCAATTTCCAGATTAGGCGATCTTTCCAACAACATGCCTTCGTGCTCGATAAACCGAACGATTTCATCCACCCCCTGTCCGGTTTTCATGTTTGAAAACACAAACGGTTTGTCGGGCCGCATACGCCGGGTATCGGCTTCCATCACTTCGAGGGAGGCTCCGACATAGGGGGCCAGGTCGATCTTGTTGATCACCAGCAGGTCGGAGCGGGTGATGCCCGGTCCGCCCTTGCGGGGCATCTTCTCCCCCTCGGCCACATCCAATACATAGATGGTCAGGTCCGCCAGTTCGGGACTGAAGGTGGCACTGAGGTTGTCGCCGCCGCTTTCGATGAACACCAGATCGAGTTTTGGAAACCGGGCGATCAGGTCTTCCACTGCCGCCAGGTTCATGGAGGCGTCTTCGCGGATCGCGGTGTGGGGGCAACCACCGGTCTCCACACCGATGATGCGTTCGGCTTCCAGGGCCTGGCTGTGGATGAGGAATCGGGCGTCCTCCTGGGTGTAGATGTCGTTGGTCACCACGGCGAGTTCGTAGTGCGCGCGCATGGCCTTGCACAGGGCGTCCAGCAGGGCGGTCTTGCCGGACCCGACAGGGCCGCCCACGCCTACTCTTAGGGGATTGTCACTGCTCATATCAGGTTTCTCGTTCAGGATCGGTAGATTCGGGTGTATTGGGTTTCGTGGCGGCTGCTGGCCATCGCCTGGGCGAGACAGCTGGCGCCGATCGCTTCGTCATCCAGGCTCAGGCCGGTCTCCACCGCAGGGGGTATCGCCTCGGTGAGTTCGGCCAGCATGCCCTGCCCGGCGGTCTGCCCCAGGGGGATGATCTTGACCCCAGCCAGCACCATGTTCTCCAGCCAGCTCCAGACATAGCCCCGGGCGGCCTGTTGTAGGGGGATGCTCCAGTGTGCGGCGGCATGGGCGAAACCCGCCAGTTGGCAGCCGCGCAGGATCGGCATCAGAGCGTCGCTGACCGGCACTCCGAGATGGGGTAGCAGGCTTGCCAGGGCACGGCCCCGGTTGCGCTCTTCGTCCCGCAGTTCGCGGGTTTCCCGGTAGGCGATCAGGGTGTCGCTCCAAAGGACCTGGGCTTGGTGATCGTCCTCCCGTGAGGCCTGGTAGAGACGCGCCAGCACCGGTACATCGAGACGGCAGACGCCGGTGGCCAGCAGGTCGGCGATCCAGTCCCGCAGACTGTCCCGGTCCCTGACCCAGCCGCACTCCACCGCCCACTCCAGACCTTGGGAATAGGTGAAGGCGCCCACCGGCAGAGAGGGGCTGACCAGGTGCATGAGGCGTAGGTCGGTGTTCATGGCTGTCCCTGGGAGTTAG
>JARRNW010000053.1:0-11945 GCA_037384565.1 Candidatus Thiodiazotropha sp. | reverse complement strand
CGATGTCCCAATCGTTGAATTCACCTACAATGGCCACATGCTGGGCCCCCTGGGCGCTCTCGCTGTCCAACCTGAAGGTCACCTTACACATGGGCCGGGATTTGAGATAGCGTTTCTTGAGCACTGATGAACTTCAAATAGTCTTGATGCCTCTCGGCGGACAACCACTCCTCATCGAGTAACATCTCGCTATTTGTTTCGTCGAACAGTACGTTGACCTTTGTGTTTCCGTAAAACCCCCTGACATGGGGTAGATTTTCTTCTAAAAAAGGGAGCAGGGTCTTGAATTGCCCCGTTTTTACCTGGCAGTTTAAAGTTACTCTGATGCTCATCTTGTTTCCTCGTTTCGAATGAATTTTGAGTAAGATACCGATCAGGAAAATTGGGGACTACCCAAATATCGCCAAAATTGACGTTTTTCAGTCACTCGATGACCAACTGGCCGCTCTGGGCGTTAAGCCGTATTTTGACTTGAATGCCTTGATGAAGTGGGAAATGTTGTTATAACCGACCTTCAAAGCCACCTCGGTCACCGAATATGCTTCAGATTCGAGGAGCTCTTTCGCTTTGGATAGCCGTTTTTCCAATAGCCATTGTTTAGCCGTCATTTGGTAGAGCGCCTTGAAGTCCCGGTTAAAACTCGAAAGACTTCTCCCTGACAGGTGTGCTAAGTCGCTCACGCTAAGATCAACGATGTCCACGGTTTCAAACAACCGCTTGAGATTCTTTTTTGGTGGCAGCCTTTTTGCTGCCGACAATTGGGAATGAAATATTCTTTGCTGGTCTGTGAAGGCGATCAGATGCAGCAATTCTAGCAGTTTCGTATTTAGGTATGCGCTGTCTTTTATTCTGTATTCGATTGATTTAAAGAAGTTTTTGAACCTGTAGTTGTCTTTCAGTAAGCAATGGCAATGATCGGTATCGTCTGCTTCTGCACTGGCGCCCGTTTTCTTTAAATACTCATTGAGTACTTCGTCATCGAAAAATATGAGTTTTGCAACGAGTGACTGCGTTTCCATAACAAAATCGGAATGCAGGTTTCGTCCTTGCGGAAGAAAGATGGAAGTGCCTGGAGTAAGTGTGAGTTTGTCATGGCGATGATTGGTGAGGACTTCGGTGCCACTCTCGATGTAGATGAAGCAGGGTGCGTTAGTGTAGAACTCGATATTCCGCAGGTCCTGATCAAGCTGCTTGTGGAAGATAATCGAGTTTCGATCTTGCCGGAGTACCGCCACGTCTTTCATCGAGAAAAGCGCTTGAGGTATGACCAGGATCCTGGATTGCGTGTGCTCAAAAACCGTCTTCATTTTCCATCGCCCTGATATCTACTGCAGTATAGGACACCACACTAGGCTTTCACTCGGATATGGCTAATAATCAATTCTTTTCGCGCTTTTTTGCCACTGTGCGAAAAGCTTCAGACTTGCTTCCTTCAGAATCTGTCGACTGGGTAAGAGGCGTTGGTCCCGCGGTCGTTTGAGTTCTTCTTCAATTCGCTGGTCATCGAAACCGATGGCTGCCGCGTCCTGGGCGTTTGCGGCATAGACCAGGCGGGTGATGTGAGCCCAGTATGCGGCGCTCAGACACATCGGACAGGGTTGGCAGGTGGTATACAGTATGGCGCCACTCAGATGATAGGTCTTGAGTGACTGGCAGGCCTCGCGGATCGCCTGCATCTCGGCGTGGGCGGTCGGGTCGTTGAGATGTATCACCTGATTCCAACCGCGTCCCACGATTTTATTATCCTGGACAACTACCGCGCCGAACGGTCCCCCATGACCCTGTTTGATGCCTTGCCGGGCCAGTTCCAGTGCCTCGAGCATGAACTCCGTGTCCCGATCCGCCATTGCTCACTCCCACCGAAAGGTTATCGAGCCGATGGTTACAAAGCATAGAGTAAAAAGGATCAGGACGAACAGTTCCGGAGCCACTTCGTTCAGTCCCGCCCCATCGATCATCACCGCGCGGGCTGCATCGAGCATGTGGGTCAGGGGTAGGACCTGGGAGAGATGCTGCACCCAAGGGTGGGAACCCTCCAGGGAAAACCAGACTCCGGACAGCAGCATCATGGGAAAGCTGATGAGATTGAGCAGACCGTTGGCCGCCTCTTCACTGCTGATCCGCGCGGCGATTAACAGACCTACGCTGATCATGCTCAGGGATCCCAGGATCAGGATCAGAAGCAACAGCCAGTAGGAACCGGCCATGCGGAAATCGATCACCAGATCGGTGCCGATATAGACCAGTGAGGTGACCGTGACCATCATCAGAATGCGCGAGACGATCTGCGCTGAGATGAATTCAAAGGCAGTCAGCGGTGTGGCCTTGAGGCGCTTGAGGACGCCGTTTTTGCGGTATCGCACGATGACGTAACCCACTCCGAACAGGGCGCTGAACATGATGTTCATACCCAAGACCCCGGGCACCACCCAGTCGACATAACGGATCTCCGCGCCGTGCAGCGTCTGCTGCTGGTAGTGATAGGGTTGTAGCAACTGTTCCAGCAGGTAACCTTTTGGGGAGGTGCTGTTGACCCAATAGCGACGGTTCGTTACATCCAGTAGCAGGTCGATCTGGTGCCGGTCCACCTTGTCGATCATCTTGTCCAGGTTCTCGATCGGGATGAAGTCGATATAACGGGTATGCAGAAAGCTCTGGATCGGTTGCTCGGTGGTGGGTTCGCCGAAGAGACCTACCTTGTACAGCTCTTCCTGTCCGGTTGTGAAGGCAAAGGCGAAACCCATGACGATCACCACCGGCATGATGAGGTTCCATCCCAGCGCGGTTCGATCGCGCAGGAATTCCAGATTGCGGGCCTGCAGGGCGGCGAGAAATCGTCTAATGGACATGGGGCTCGTGAAGTGTTTGTGTCAGGTTCTCAGGTGATGGCCCGTCAGTTCAAGAAACAGATCTTCCAGGGTGGGCGACCGTACCTGCAGCTGCTTCAGGGAGACCCCCTGCGCGATCAGATGATGTATGGTCACGTCCACATCCCGGGAATGGATCTCGATCTGCCCATCCTGGCTGTGGACCGTGGCTTGTGCGTCCGCCTGAAAGTTACCCGGCAGAGTGGACGAGGGTAAGCTAACCACGGAATTCTCGAAATGTTTGGCTAACAGCTCCTTCGGATTGCCCTGGGAGATAATGGTTCCGTGATCCATGATAATGATCTCGTCACACAGTTCGAAGGCCTCTTCCATGTAGTGGGTGGTGAGCACCAGGGTTTTGTTATCCGCCTTGATACGGCGTACCTGGTTCCACAGGTTACGGCGCGATTGGGGATCCAGCCCGGTGGTGGGTTCGTCGAGAAACACCACTTCGGGATTGTTGATCAGGGCAATCGCGAGCAGCAGGCGTTGTTTCTGTCCGCCGGAGAGTTTGCGGGTGTCGCGATCGAGAAATTCCCCCAGCGCGCAGACCTCCACCAGTTCCTCCGTCGGCCGGGGGTTGGGGTAGAAGCGTTGGAACATCTTCAACACCTCGTCCACCCGGATATACTCTTGCAGGGCGGTGTGCTGAAACATGATACCGGCCTCGTTGCGAAACCGCCTGCCCAGGGGCTCACCCTTGTAGCGGATGCTGCCGGAGGAGGGGGCCTTGATGCCCTCGAGCATCTCGACAGTGGTAGTCTTGCCTGCACCGTTGGGGCCCAGGAGGCCGAAACAGACCCCCCTCGGGATGTGGAAGCTGACGCCGTCCACGGCTTTGACGCTACCTGAGTAGTACTTACAAAGGTTTTGCGCCTCGATCATGATCTCGATCCCGGAGTCTGGTTTCGAACGCTTGTCACAGGAACATCACCTCGATGTTCTGCACGTCATCGGCGACGCCATCGATCTCGATGAAATTGATTTCCGGCTCCAGTCCCACCTTGGCGAAGGAGGGGATCTGTGCCCACTCGGAGACGTCGATATCCTGCTCGGTGGTCATCTGTGTTTGCAGGCGGGCGACCAGTACAACATCTACATAATCTCCCTCTCTGCCGCTGTCGTAGCGCAGATTGAGGAAATTCGCCGGTACCTTGATGAGCGTGTCCGGGAAATCCCAGAGTTCCAGGATCCGTTGCCCGATTTGCGGGCTGATGATATTGATTACCCGGTCCAGTTCGGCCGGGTTCTCCATTAATTCCTCGTGTTTCTCCGCCATGGCGAGCACCGGTAAGGCACCGATGTTATGAATCAGTCCGGCCAGCATTGCCTGTTCCTTGTCAAGATGCGGCAAGTTGTTGGCCAGGATGCGGCTGAAGGCCGCCACCGCCACGCTCTCCTCCCATATCTGCCGAAATTTGCTGTCGAGGGTGTCATTGGTGGCCTGGAAGATCTGCTGCATGATCAGGCTCACTACCAAGCTGCGTACCAGACGCACCCCCAGACGTGCCACCGCCATCTGCAGGTTGTCGATGTGCACCCGTCCCCGGTAGAGGGGGCTGTTGGCAACCTGTAGCAGGCGGGCCGACAAGGCGGCGTCGGAGGCGATGATCTCTGCGATCTGATTGGCGGAGCTGTTCTCACTTTCGACCGCGTCACGGACTCGAAGCGCGACTTCCGGGAGCGTCGGCAGGGTCAGTTTGTTGCTGTCGATCGCCTGGTTGAGTTCGTCCAGAAATTTATTTTCGTCGATCATTGTTGCTCTTGTTCCTTGGATCTGACAGGTGGATGTCAGCCGATCCCGGTTCACGAATCCACCCGGCTGGTGAAATACCTCAATGCTATCGGCCGTGAGTGGTTTTTCTATATCGGAGATAGGCTATTCCGGAAACGCATAGGGCAGGGTCTGAATCTGCAGGGCCGGTCCTGATTCACCGAGCAGAACTTCACTGTTCTGCGCACTTGCTACCTCGATAACCGCCAGCAGATCATAGCCATTGTCGCTGGCCCGTGCGTCCACCACCTTACCGGTTCCCTGGCCCGAGACACTTCCCGTGGAATAGAGCTCATCTCCGGGTTTCGGTGGATTGTCGGTCTCAACGTGGGCCAGATACATGCGCCGTTTCAGGGTGCCGAGATACTGCATGCGGGCGACCACCTCCTGGCCGATGTAGCACCCCTTGGTAAAGCTCACGCCGTCCACAAGCTGCATGTTCATCATCTGGGGTACAAAGGTTTCGCGGGTCTCTTCGAGTACCGTGGGCACCCCCGCGCGGATCTCCTGAAGGGCCCAGAAATCCCGCGCCGCGACTCTGGCTCGGGTTTCAGCCTTCTGCCACAAGGCCTCTATCTCCCCCTCAGGACCAATGACCTCGAAACGGGGGAGTGTGCCGGGCAGACGGATCAGGATCCGTGTGCCGGTTTGAACCATCCCGTTGGCCCTTTCCGGCAGGTTTTCGAAATCCTCCGCGAGCAGCGATTCGGAGCAGTTGCCGCTTAGGCCGATCCTTACCAGTTCGTCACTGGCGTCCGCCAGGCTGACCTGGGAGCGCAGGATATACATGCCCAGACGTTTGAGAACCAGTTCGATGTGTTCTCCGGGGGTCTGCAGGTAGTAGTCGCCATCCCGCTTGAAACAGCGAAAATTGACGATCATCCGGCCTTTGGCATTACACCAACCGGCCAGATTGCTGTGGGCCTCGGTGACCAAGCGCACATCGTTGGTGAGCTGGCCCTGGAGGAAGGCTTCGGCATCCTCCCCGGAGACCCGGATCAGTCCGTAGTGAGACAGATCGTTCAGGGCGCAGTCCGTGGCATCGGACGACTCAGTAGCGGGACGACTGGCGAGGAATTCAGTCCATTCTTGGTTCATGACAGGAACGGTCTCCTGGGTTTGGGCGGAAACAATGCGTATCATACCCGATCCCGCTGAGGACGAAACTCCCTGAAGGGTCGGGTTTTCCGGTAACCGGGTTGATGTGTTTTCGTTGGTCTTAGGCAGATGGTAGCCGGGCTTCTGGTCCAATGGACCTTAACTTGAAGGAAATGAACCACAAATGGACGCCAATCACCGCAAATGGACTCAGTAAGTCCATTCAATTGTGCGCCTATTTGCGGTTAATTTTCTTTTGAATGGCTTTAAAATTAAGAGCTCTTAGGCTTTAAGCCTTTTTTGAGATGGTGAGTATGTATCAATTGAAAACCGATGCGCTGGTGCTTTATAAGATTCGCCCAGCTCGTGTACTGGAGATCAGTGACAAGATCACGATCGAACTGGAGGGTGGCAAAAGCAAGCGCGTACGGGACAAGGACATTCAACTGCTGCATCCGGGACCGGTGAAAAACCTGAGTCAACTGGGACCGTTGAACGGCGCATTGGAGGAGAGTTGGCAACTTCTCGAGGGCGAACAGACCAACCTGCGGGAGCTCAGTGAACTACTGTTCGAGGACTACAGTCCGGCCAGCGCCTGGGCGGCCTGGCAAATCGTCGCGGACGGCATCTATTTCCAGGGGGAACCGGAGCGGATCCTGCCGCGAAGCGAGGAGGCGGTGCGGGAGGAGATCGAGACCCGTAACCGAAAGGCTCGGGAAGCCGAGGCCTGGGAGGGTTTTCTCCAGCGGGTCCGGGAGGGCGCGATCCTTGATGAGGACCGTAAGATACTCTCTGAGGTGGAAGCCCTGGCCCTGGAAAAGCGCGAGGGCAGCCGGATCCTGCAGGCTCTGGGGCTGAGCGAAAACCCGGTTTCCGCGCATCGTCTTCTGGTCAGTACGGGATACTGGTCAGTCAATGAAAACCCCTATCCAAGGCGATTTGGAGTCGATGAGTCCATACCCCAGCATCCGGTGCCGGAACTGGCCGAGGAGACGCGTCTCGATCTGACCCACTTGCAGGCCTTCGCCATCGATGACGAAGGCAGTGAGGATCCGGACGATGCGGTGAGCCTGGACGGGGATCGGATCTGGGTGCATGTGGCGGATGTCGCGGCTCTGGTCCCCCCGGACAGTCCCATGGATCAGGAAGCCCGGGCCCGTGGGGCCAATCTCTATCTGCCGGACCGGATCATTCCGATGCTGCCTGAAGCGGTCACCGATCATTTGGGCCTGGGACTGCAGGAACGCTCCCCCGCCCTGTCCATCGGTTTCAGCCTGTCGCCGGAGGCTGAGGTGACCGGGGTGGAAATCCACCCCAGTTGGGTTAGGGTGACCCGTATCAGTTACGACCAGGCGGAACAGCGGCTTGCCGAAGCGCCGTTCCGTACCCTGCTGGAGCGGAGCCACGACTACCGGATGCGACGCAGCAAGGCCGGAGCGGCTTCCATTCGGCTGCCTGAGGTGAAGATCCGACTGATCGACGGGGAGGTCAGGGTACTGCCTTTGCCGAGACTGGAGAGCCGGGAGATGGTCACCGATCTCATGCTTATGGCGGGGGAGGGGGTTGCCAACTTTGGGATCGAGCACGGCGTGCCGCTGCCCTTCGCCACCCAAGCGCCACCGGAGCAGTTGTCGGTGCCGGAGGACATGGCGGGTATGTACGCCTATCGGCGCCAGTTCAAGCCGAGTCAGACCAAACTGGAAGCGCAACCCCACTCAGGGCTCGGGCTGGCCCGATACTGCCGCGCCACCAGTCCCCTCAGACGCTATGCGGACCTGCTGACCCATCAACAGCTGCGAGCCCATCTATGCGGTGTGCCAACCCTCGATAGCCAAGCGCTTTTGGAACGCATTGCCCAGTCGGAGATTGGCAGCGCGGCAAATCGCAAAACCGAGCGTAAATCGAACAACCACTGGTGTCTGATCTATCTGAGAGACCAAGCCGACTGGCGGGGGGATGCCGTGGTGGTCGCCAAGGAGGGGGAACGCGCTACCGTGTTGATTCCAGACATCGGCTTGGAGAGCAAGGTACGCATCCGCGGTGAGTTCGCTTTGAACGATGTGGTGAAACTCAAACCCCGGGAGATCGATCTGCCGGACCTGGGCTGCTATTTCAGAGTGTTGTGATGCGTTTGAGCTGCCGGTGGGGGCTTCGACGATATGTGGAATGCCTCGCCCCCCTCGATACAGGAGATCGAGCCGACCCTGGGATTGCTGGCTCGCCTGGTCAGGGGAAGCTTGGTAGCTCAATCCCTCTGAAGGCGCTTTCAGAAAGGTGACCCGTCGACCATAACTCCCTATACTTGGGTGCATGTTTCACGGCGCCAGACGGTGAATCCGTCTGGAACCAGAACGGATGTTTCTTCGGAGCAGCCGGGTATGGTGCGGTAAGAGCAAAAACAGGGGAGAACCGCATGTCTTCAGCCGATCAAGCCTTACACGACGAGTATGCCCAGCAGGGGCCTTCCAGTGAGGAATTCCTCAACTACTGCGCGGTCGAACGTGAACGGCGTAAAAACTCAGGCGAGCCCTTCGATGACGCCCAGTTCGAACAGGCCATGCAGATGGTATTGGCGAAACTGCGGGTTCTGGCTGATGAGGGCTGGACATGATCATTCACGCCATCAAAGCGCAAAATGTACTGAAATACAGCCGTCTGCAGCTGCTCGACCTGCCTGAAAAGGGGCTCATCGCGATCTCCGGACCTAACGAATCGGGTAAGAGCTCGATCGGTGAAACGGTCTGTTTCGCCCTGTTTGGGCGTACCTTCTCTCTGGGGCTGGATGAGCTCACCAAGGTGATTCGCTGGGGCGAGACCCACTGTTCCGCCGAATTGGAGTTTTCCGATGGTTCGGGCAATCGCTACCATCTGGAGCGATTTCTCGACGATGCGGGTAATCACAGCGCGCGGCTGGCCCCCCTGGGCTCTGAGGACGAGACCGCTGTGGTACGTGGTGTGGAAGCGGTGGCCGACAAGATCTATGGGCTGATCGGTTTCGAGTATGAGGAGTTTGTGGAATCCTTCTACCTGGCACAGCGGGAGATCACTACGCCCCACCCGCACAGCTATGCGGTCAAGACCATGGCGGGGCTGGTGACTCTGGAATATTGTGACTCCGCCTGCCAGGAAGATCGGGATGCCGCCCTGAACGAAATCGAACAGCGGCAGAGCGAGTTGGCGAACATCCAGACGCAGCTCGATGAGCTGAATATCGATCCTATGCTGATGCCCGAGCAGGAGCGACAGCGCAGTCAGCAGCTACAGGCCAAACAGGATATCCAGGAACTGATCAATGAACTCGATAACGCCGCCACGGCCTATCAGGATAGCCTGCCACGTCGTGAAAAGGCTCGTTCATCCCGCGCCAGAAGTGGCTTTTTTCTGTGGGTTTGTCTGTTATTGGCAGTAGCGGTCGGGGTTGCCTGGTATTTGCTGGCGAAGATGCCCGAACACGATCTTTCACGCCAACTGGGGGATCGGTTGGCGTCGATCCCGGCCTGGCAGCCGGAGATGCTGCCTTACCTGCTCTACACCGCGGGTGCATTGGCTGTACTGGGGCTGATCTTCGGGATTCGCCGGGCCTCCCTGGGACGCGGGATCCTGGGTTTCAATAATGTGGCAGAGATCCTGGCATCAAGCATCAACAAACTTGACGAAATGCCTACTCAGGCGGACGATTCGACACCGGTTGGGGAGACAGCGCCGGATGATGACGAAGTTGCCGCAGCATCGGACCCGGTAGCAGATGCAGCACCGCCCGCTGTGGACCGGGCCGCTCGCAGCCGTCTGGCCGGACGCATCCTGGACTGGCAGGTCTCGCTGGCCGAGGTACGGGACGGGGTTGCCCGGGAGATCTCCGAACTGGAATCCCAACTGGAACTGCAGCGAGCCCGTCTCGGTCAGCTCGATCAAGTCATCGCCGTGGAGCAGGGCCGACTCGACAAAGCCGCTCAATTGAGTGGTATCAAGGACGAACTCAAGCAGAAGATCGTCGATCGGCAGAATCATCTCGATGTCTGCCGGGTTGCTGATGAACTGATTCAGGGTACTACCCGGGAGATCTCCCATCAGTTCAATCGCAAACTGCGGGGACTGGTGGGCAAGACCCTGCCTCTGTTCACCGAGCAACGCTATGAACACCTGCAGATCGAGGACGACCTCAGCGTGCGCGCCTTCTCCAGCGAGAAACGGGACTTCATGGACCTGGAGGAGATCTCCAGTGGCACCCAGCGGCAGATCATGCTCGCAGTGCGGCTGGCGCTGTCTCAGGAACTCGTGGATCGGGCCGTGCGGGGCAGTCAGTTCCTGTTTCTCGACGAGCCCTTCGCGTTCTTTGACGAGATGCGCACCCGTAACGCCCTGGCGGTTCTACCTACGTTGAGTGACGAACTGAATCAGATCTGGATCGTCTCCCAGGACTTCGCGGAGGATCTGCAATTCGATCGGCATATCCGCTGCGACAGGGAATTTCAGACCCTGCCCGCCTCCCAGGACTGAGTGCTCGAATTACCGGTCAAACAGGTCATACCACGACTCCGAAGCGCCCTTGAGCAGCACCATCGGGCGGTGCTCAGTGCGCCTCCCGGGTCGGGCAAGACCACTCAGGTCCCTCTGGAGCTGCTCTCGGCGCCCTGGCTGGGTGATCGATCGATCCTCATGCTCGAACCCCGGCGGCTGGCGGCACGCAGTGCGGCACGCTACATGGCAAGCTGCCGGGGGGAATCCCTGGGGGAGACGGTGGGGTATACCATTCGCCTGGAACGCAAGGTCTCGAACGCCACCCGGATCGAGGTCGTCACCGAGGGCATCCTGACTCAGCGCCTGCAGCGGGATCCGGAGCTTCAGGGCGTCGGGCTGGTGATCTTCGATGAATTTCATGAGCGCAATCTGCACAGCGATCTGGCCCTGGCGCTGTGTCTGGATGCCCAGCTGGGATTGCGTGAGGATCTGCGTCTGCTGGTTATGTCCGCGACACTGGATCAACAACGTGTGTGCGAGCTTCTCCACGATGCCCCGCTGATCAAGGCCGAGGGCCGGCAATACCCGATCAGTTTCAACTACCTCGGTTGGGAACCTGAGCGCAGACAGATCGCGGATCAGGTCATCCGGGCGGTAAACCGGGCCTGGGCCGAGCAATCCGGTGACCTACTGGTGTTCCTACCCGGCGTGGGGGAGATCCGCGCGGTGGAGCGCGCACTCAAGCGTCATTGGGAAGTTGACTCCGAGGCTCCTCTGATCTGCCCGTTATACGGCGATCTGCCTGCGCTCGAGCAGGAGCGGGCGATCCAACCCGATTCCGGGGGGCAGCGGCGGATCGTACTCACCACCTCCATCGCCGAGACGAGCCTGACCATCGAGGGTGTGCAGTGCGTGGTTGACAGTGGCTGGTCCCGGCAGCCCCGTTTCATCCCTGGTCTGGGCATGAGCCGTCTGGAGACGGTTCGGGTCTCCCGGGCAGCCGCCGATCAACGCGCGGGCCGGGCGGGTCGGCTGGGCCCAGGTGTCTGTTATCGATTGAATGGGGAGTCCCAACAGGCCCGGCTCGACGCGCACCACCCGGCGGAAATCCTCCAGGCGGATCTGGCGCCACTGGCGTTGCAGTTGTGTGCTTGGGGAATCTCGGATCCCGCTGCATTGCGCTGGCTCGATCCACCTCCCCAGGCTTCATTCAACCAAGCCATGGCGTTGTTGCAGCAACTGGCTGCGGTGGATCCTGCGCAGCGATTGACGCCCATGGGTCGGGCGATGGCCAGGTTGTCCGTACATCCCCGGCTTGCGCACATGCTGTTGCGCGCCGCGCCGGATGAGCGTGCTCAGAGCTGTGATCTGGCGGCACTGCTCAGTGAACGGGACATCCTGTCGCGCAACGCAGGGGAAGCTCCGGGTTGCGATCTCGGATTACGTCTACGAGGGCTCACCGCCTGGCGTGATCGGGGAAATACTGAGGGGCTCAACACCACGGCCTGTCGACAGGTGGCGCGAATCAGCCGCGACTGGAGCCGGCGCTTGCTTACCCGTGCTGAGTTTGCCGCGTTTTCGGAGTCGCAGCCTCTCAGTATCGGTGCCTTGCTGGCGCTCGCCTTTCCGGATCGCATCGCGCAGCGCACCGGGCATGCCCGGTTCCGTCTGATCACCGGACGTGCGGCCCGGGTTGCGCAAGACGATCCCCTCGCCAATGAACCCTATCTCGTAGTGGCGCAGATCGA
>JARRNW010000052.1:0-11945 GCA_037384565.1 Candidatus Thiodiazotropha sp. | reverse complement strand
TGATCGCCCGAATCGATCTCAGTGATCCTTCCGCCTTGAATAACAAAGCTGGTCGGTCCGGGATGGTGGCGTTCGCCGTCGAACCATCCCTGGACACAAAGGCCAAAACTGTCGAACGAATCCATGCTCATGCCCGATAGAACTTGCGTACGGCACGCAGGGCATTACTGCCCCGCTGTTCCAGGAAATTCCTGTACGCACTGAGCACATAGTGATCGTCACCGAGCTGTTCATAACCACGCCAGGGGGTGCCCAGAACAAAGTCGAAACCGTGGGGCACCGTCATGGTCAGAAAGGCGTTTTCCAGGCTGTGTTTCAAGTCGGAACCGTCTGCGGCCTTGGGCGGCAGTTGCTGTCCGATATTGGAAAGACCGCCCATCATATGCACCCCTTTCAGTTCCGGGTCGTCACCGATAAGGCGAATCGCCTCCACGGTACTGCTGTTGAGCCCCTCGGTGTCCGCGATGATGGCCGAGACCGACATATCGATGAAGATGTGATCCAGCGGCATACCATAGTCGTTCTTTAACCTCAGTGTGGCGCGCCGGGCTGTGGTGTAGATTTCTTCGGCGGTCTTGTTACCCTTGGCTACCCCGTCCTCGACCCGCTCCGAAGCCATCAGGATCACCTTGAACTGATGCTCGCCGTAGAGCTCCATCAGATCCCAGCGGTGCTCCGTGATAGAGTTAACGATGGGCAGTTCGCCTCCGGCCTTGTCCGGGTCGTAGCAGTCCAGACAGATCGCCTGCACCCGCTTGCTCGGAAAATCGAAGGAGAGTGGAATGTTCACTACCTCCTGGATCGCCTCGATGACCCGCGCCATCCACTCGGGATCGGTCAGCGCCCGGGCACCGATATTGACGTTGAGGTAACGTGCCCCCGCCTCGGCCTGTTTGACCGCCAGGGCCTGGATGCCAGAAAGATCCTCGTTGTCGAATAAAGCGCGGGTCGACTTGAAGCCGGGATTGATGCGCTCGCCGATGATGCCGATGTTGAAACCGTTGTTCACTTAAAGAGTCTCCTCTCGTGCTGTAACGAACCTGTTACCAGGCCCTTTGTCGTTGAATCTGACAGAACTGTCATGAAATCCGATATGCCTCAGAAAGCGTTTCTGGAAATCGCTGCGGGAGCTCAGTTCCAGGTAACGACAGGCGGTGGCAAGTTCCCCAGCCCGCTGCCGCGCCCCGTCAGAGGCCAGCATGCGCCGGATGCCGACACCGGCGGCGTTACCTACCTGCACAAAGCGCTCCCTTGGCAGATCGGGAAAGAGTCCGATACGTACACCGCTGTCGATGTCGATGTAGGCGCCGAAGGCACCGGCAATCACGAAACGTTCGATGGCATGCTCATCCAGCCCCGCTTCGTCGAGCAGCAGCTCGGTAGCAGTGCGTATCGCCGCCTTGGCCAGCTGTACGGCACGTACATCGTCCTGGGTAAAGTGCACCCCCTTGGCCAGGCGTACCGCCCGCTTGCCCTGGTGGGGAACGATGTCCTCATGAGCCGTGGCAAGCCGGCCCTGATCACTGACCAGGCCGCCGTGATGCAGGGTCGCCAGGGTATCGAGAACCCCCGAACCGCACAGACCGATCGGCTTTTTGCCACCGATGGTTTCAACCCGCAGGCGACCCGCCTCGATGCGCACCCGTTCGATGGCTCCCTCGGCGGCGCGCATGCCGCAACCGATATGCCCCCCTTCGAGGGCTGGCCCCGAAGGCGCCGAGGAAGAATAGAAACGTCCATCATGGATCAGACTGATCTCGGTGTTGGTACCCACATCCATGACCAGCGCCGTTTGACAAACGGACCAGATCTCTTCTGTAGCCAGCAGCGCCGTCACATGGTCACCACCCACAAATCCACCCACATTGGGCGCAACATGCACCCAGGCCCCGGGAGCAACCGCAAGACCCAGCTCCCGCGCTTTCAGATCCATGCCGTCGCGCACCGCAGCGACAAAGGGAGCACGGCCGAGTTGACGTACCGGGAGGTTGAGCAGCAGATGGTGCATTGCCGTGTTGCCGCAGATCGCCACATCCAGGATGTCACCGGCACGGTGGCCAACACTGAAACAGAGATCGTGAGCGAGAGCGTTGATCGCCTCGATCGCGGCCTGGTGAAGCTCCCTTGCCTGCATCTCGCCACGCACTGCGTGGTTGAGCCGGCTCACCAGATCGGCGCCCCAGGCCACCTGGGGATTCTCGATACCAAGGCTGGCCAGCCTTTCCCCAGTTTCGAGATCAATCAGAAAACCGGCCGCATTGGTGGTGCCCAGATCGATGGCGAGACCCAGCATGGGACTACCTGCCGGGGCAAAACCGATCAGTTCTCCGGCTCGTTCAAAGACCCGTAACGACCACTCCCTGGCATGGGGCTCGACCCTCAGCAGTCCCGGCAGACACCGGGCAGCGGCCAGATCCACCCGCGCCTGGCGATCCCCGAGTTCACGCAGTACCCGGTCGTGATCGGCCAGGGTATCCTGAAGGCTCGCGGCGGGCAGGCTGATATCGCTCCGACGCAAAGGACTCGCTAAGGACAAACGCTCCTTTGTTTCGGTATCGGTTTCTGCCCGCACTACCGGCGCCAGGGAACGGGGCGCCACCTCCAAGGTGCAGTCTGAACGGGCAAAAAGCTGGCAGGCACGCTGCCATTTGCTTGGCTTGACCGTCTCGCCATTGACGTGACTCACCTCTCCTGCTGCGACCCGCACCACGCAACTACCGCAGGTGCCGCGCCCCCCACAGGCGCCGACGATGCGCACCCCGTGGCGACGGGCGCTTTGATAGAGGGTCTCGTCTTCGCTGACCGGAATCTCCCGGTCGAGGTCGGGGAAACGCAGGGTATGGGTCGTTTCGTTCACACTCAGGTGCTCATGGATGTCGATGCGGCGGCACGCTGGCGACGGCCGAAATTGCATTTGTTTTTGGAGGGGCAGGTGTCACATCGGGACCAGGCCACCTCCGGGAGATTTCGCCCCACGGCGAACACCACCGAACCGGACTTGAGCGGGGTGATGAGTTGCCCCCGGTGCAAACCGACATCGATCTTCTCCGCTTCGGCCAATCGCAGCACCGCTGCCTGGGCGTCGAGGGCCAACCCCGGATCGCCGGCGTGGAGTTCGGCCCCCATGCTGAGTCGCTTGCGGTAGCACTCGGAGAGCATGCGATCCTGGATGCGCCGCCCCATGGCGTAGAGCAGCTCGATACCGAGTTCATCCAGTACCACCGCGAGAGCCACGCGACGCGCCTCGAACAGGGCGCGGACACGGTTTTCAAAACCTTCCCCCAGGGTGTAGACACCGCAACCCAGCGCCGTCAACTCGCCCGATTCTGGCATCAAAAGGGGTGCCTCCAGATGCTCGCCGCCCGCCTTCAGAAGTGGGCCGTCAGCGGGGTGATCGAGGGGGACGATGTTATAGCTGTAGCTGGCTTTGATAAGCTGCTCTTCGCGAATCATGGCAGCCGCCTGTTCGCGCAGACGCGCACTGGCCGGCGACAAACCCTCCACAGAGCCGCTGGCCAGTTCCCGCTTCAGATCGACGCCGCGTACGCAGGGCATTTCCGAGGACCCGTCCTATCAGCCCGCGTAGTTACGTGCGGCATCGAACATGGCCCGCACATTATCCACCGGGGTCTCGTCGGGAATACCGAAGGCGGCATCGAGAATCAGCTTGCCCCCCTGGTTCCAGACGTTATCGACCAGATGCTTGACCGCCGCATCCACCTCCTTCGGGGTGCCGGTGGTCAACAGGGAGGGCGACAGATTACCGCGCAGGGCAACCCGGTCACCGAGGACCTCAAAGGCCTTGACCATATCGGTACGCTCGAACCAGTAGATGGCCTTGCCTTCGGGAATGTCTTTAATGGTCTCCAGGCGTTTGGTGCAATCGGCCTCCCACAGGGGCATGGGGATCAGCCCCTCATCGATCATTCCCATCATCATCTTACGGAAGGGAGGCCACCAGAACTCATTGAACTGCTTGGGTGACATGAAGGCGTCGGGTGCCCAGTGCACAGGGATCATAACGATAGGATGCCCCGAGGCCTTGGCACCGGCGATTGTCTGCCGGGTGAGCATGGTGCATGCCTTATCGAGCAGCTGGTGCAACTTGTCCTTATGACGGAACAGATCCTTCATCATGCCGGTGGCGCCGCGGAAATAGTCGGCGATGTAGTCGTAGGGCGAAACGGCGATGACACCGTTTGCCAACGGGTACCCATGAGCTTTGACCCGCTGCACGAATTCAAGATGGTGGTTGAAAAAGGTCTCCGCCTCCTCGGCGGCAGCGGCCAGCTTTTCGAAGGCTTCACGCACCCCTGGCTTGGCAAAGGGGCGGATACCACCGGCCAGACGCAGATAAGCCATACCGGGAAAGACCGGCAGCTGGTCGAGACCGGAGAAAGCCCCCGCTACCCGGGGCAGGTACTTCTGCAGATAGTACCCGGTGGGGTCGAACAGGAAATCGTCGTACTCATCCGCCATCATGTATTCGCGGTCGAGGTATTGATAGGGCTGGTTCTCCCCTACCCCATGGCCCGGCCACTGCAACTGTTTGAAGTCGAGCTTCTCCAGCACGTTGCCGATGCCACAATTGAGAAAGTGAGGCGCGGTGACATCCGGATCGAACTCCAGCACCGAGCGCTCGCTGACCTCCATGAGCTTGTCGTAGTCGTGCATCAGCTCCTGGCAGGTGATGCCACCGTATTTCGCCAGCCAGAAGGTGGCGTAGAGCACCACCGGCATGCGATCGGGTTGTTTGAGATTGACGCAATCCATGATGCGCTGAAAGCGGGCATCGTAGGCGGCCTTGGCTTCTGGAGTCTGTTCAAGTGGCGCGTTCATGCTGCAACCCCCATCCACCCACGACAAAGGTTCACGGCTTCGACCGCATTGACGCCGAAGGCATCCGCGCCGGTATAGGAGCGCACGGTTTCATCGATCTGTCCGCCACCGATCATGATCTTGAATTTGTCGCGCATGCCGGCTTGATCGAAGGCTTCGATGGTCTCTTTCATGGAGTCGAAGGCGAGGGTCAAAAAGCCGGACAGCCCCACCACGTCAGGCTGAAAATCATTGATCTCGTCAATGAAGGTCTGCACCGGCACGTCGATGCCGATGTCTTTCACATCAAAGCCATTGATGTCGAGCATGAAGCTGACAATGTTCTTACCGATGTCGTGCAGGTCGCCGTGCACGGTGCCGATCAGCACCTTGCCCAGCTTGGCCTGTTCACCCCCCTCGGATTGCTTGATCAGGGGTTTGGCCACCGCGCCGATGTTGTCGAGCATCTCGCCTGCGAGCACCAGTTCGGGAAGAAAGTACTCCCCCTCTTCAAAGCGCTGGCCGACGATATCCATGGCGGTGCGGCACAGATCGAGCACCCGCATGGGATCCTTGCCGTCCTCCAACAACATCTTGTTGGACAGCTCGATGGCCTCATCCTCATACATATCGGCCAACCATTCGACCAGTTGTTTCTCTTCGTCCGTCATATCGTTCATGAAAGGCTCTCCTCAAGCGGTTTGCAGGCGGGGCTGACGACGCAGCTCCGATTCGACAATGATTTCGGCCAGCGTCTCTTCGTTACGGTGACCCATGACATGCACCCCGGCCACCCCTTCGATACAGGCCAGATTGCGGATAATCTCAACACAGGCCGCCTTCGCGGCGGCCTTCTGATCCTCGGCGCGTCCAATACGCTCGAGCAGTTCGCCGGGGACATGCACACCCGGCACATGGGTGGCCATCCACTTCAGCGCCCTGGCCGAACTCAAGGTTCCCACGCCGACGATGATATGCGCACGCTTGTGCAGTTCCCGCCGGCGTACCTCGGTCATAAACTCGTCGAACATTTTGAGATCAAAACAGAACTGGGTCTGAATAAACCGGGCACCGGCGACGACCTTCTTCTCCAGATTGGCGATACGGTCCGTATAGGGCGGCACAAAAGGATTGGCGGTGGCGCCGACAAAGAGATCAGGAGCAGTCTCCAGTTTGCGACCGGAGGCAAACTCACCCTGGTCGCACATACCCCGGGCGATATGCAGTAGGGATACCGAATCGAGATCGAATACCGGTTTAGCCTGGGGATGATCTCCCTGTGAGACGTCGTCACCCGTGAGGCAGAGAATGTTCTTCACACCCAAGGCCGCAGCACCGAGAATATCCCCCTGAATAGCGATGCGGTTACGATCCCGGCAAGCGATCTGATAGACCGGCTCGTAATCGTGAGCGGCAAGAATCGCCGAGGCGGCAACCGAAGACATATGGCAGTTACCACCCGCCCCATCGGTGATATTGATACCGTCCACCAGCCCTTTGAATTTCTCGGCCCGGGCAAGCAACGCCTGGGGATCGGCCGAGTCCGGCGGCGCCACCTCCACGGTGACCACGAAACGACCGGAACGGCAAGCCTTCTCCAGACTGCCGAGTTGTGACTCAGCCACGCTGCGCACCCCGACCGGAGGCTGAAAAGCCGGATCAGAACGACCCTCGATAACTTGAATCCAGGTGGAACTGCCCCGTTTGCGTACATCGATTGCCGGCAGCATGGGGGTTGGATGGGCCAGATGGTCTGCGGCGATGCGCTTGGTACCTTCAGTGGCCTCGACCCAGACACAACGCATCTCCGGCTTCACCTCGCAGTGGCCGTTGTCGCGCACCCCGCCGCAGGGACCGTTGCGCATCTCCTTGGCGCAGTTCATCGGACAGGCCATACCGGTTGCCGAGAGCACACATTGACCGCACTCATGACAATCGAACATCAATCCCTTGGCTGCCCGTTCCAGAGGATGAATCACCTTCAACGCGGGTTTTACGCCGACCAGACGCACCAGCGGCGCCACCCGGGGCGCCAGCCGGGAGAAGAATTCGTAGAGCCGCCGCAAACCGCGTGCGTGACGTACTGACCAAAGGCGAAGCGTATACATGGGGAAATTGTATACAATTTATCGGGTATTTCATCCGGCACAGGCACAAGAAAGGCAGACAAAGTGTAACGTTGTCCTACATAAATAGGACATTTACTGAGTTTTACGGAATATCATTCCCGAGACATTTGTGAAGAAAAAGCTAATTTTGTATACATTAGCAATCCACTAAGCGCCTTTTTCACATTCCCACGCAGCGCTTAGGAAGCAAACGCCTGCCCTTCCGAGGAAGCAAGAACACCGATGAGGACCGATCAAACAGCTTATACCATGCCCCTAAAGGAGCGAGCGGAAAGCCACACTGCGCCAGTTTCTCGTTCCCACGCTCTGCGTGGGAATGCAGACCCGGGGTTTGAAGCACATGCGAATTCGCTAAGTGGGCGTATGCATTTCCACGCGAAGCGTGGGAACGATGAATCCTCACCCTTCTGATGGAAGCAAGGACACTAGTCGTGCCCCCGAAAAAGCTCAACGTTGATCAACGCGCGGCGGGCATGCTCGCGCATAATGGCATCGACCCGGGCCCCCTGGCGACTGCGCAACGACGAAACGATCTGATGATGGTCCGATTGAGCCAGCCGCATCACTTCCCGGTGACGTTGGGCGATGGTTTTTGTACGCGACTCGCCGCCCAACACCGCCATGGCCGAGGCGAAAGGCAATTTATCGTTCAGCGCCAACGCCCCTTGCAGCGCGCGGTTCCCGCATGCCTGAACGATCGCCTGATGAAAACGGCCATTCACCTCCGCCCAACGAATATCGTCATCGGCGCCGTAGCCCTTTTTTTCAACAATCGCCGCACCTTCGCTCAGGCAGACTTCCAGGGTCTCCAGCAAATCGGCGCTGGGACCGGCCTCTGCAACCAGACGCGCCGCGGTACCCTCCAATACTCCGCGCAGATCCACCGCGTCTTCGATCTCCTTGTCACCAAACACCATCACCCGATAACCACGCTTGCCGGCGATCTCCAACAGACCCTCCTGGGCAAGCACTCTCAGAGCCTCGCGTATTGGGGTACGGGACACACCCAACCGCTCGGAGATCGGAATTTCGGCCACACGCTGACCGCCCGGCACTTCACCCCGCAGGATCATCTCGCGCAATCGCAAAACGACCTGATCGGTCAGATTCGATTCTCCGTTCGCCATATGAATTTTGCTACCTTTCAGCCTAATGGAGTGTCATTATTCCACCTGTCACAACAGGTTCACCTATCCTATCGATGGCATTACAAATCGGCAACCGGTATGGCAAATCATCAGAACTCATGCTTCGCTCGATTACTGCCTCCAGATATCATAAGGAAACACCATGCAAGATCTTTACATTGAAGTCGCAGGATGCCGGGTTCGGTATCGTGATTCAGGAAGCGGGAAACATCCCCTTCTGTTCATCCACGGCATTGGGGAATCACTAGAATTCTGGATGCACCAAGAACCCCTTGCGGGGGATTCCTATCGCATCATCACCCTTGACCTGCCGGGACACGGCCTGAGTGCTTCAGGTGTGCAACCGTACGACCCGGCAAAATTCGCCGCTTTTTGTTGGACATTTCTCGATGCACTCGATATCGACAAGGTTTGCGTGGTTGGAAACTCCATGGGAGGCGGAATCGCAATCCTCATGGCCGAAAACAAACCATCGAGGGTGGAAAAACTGATCCTGGCGAATGCTGCCACCCTGGGACGCTTTTCACCCCTCCCATTCCGTTTGATGACACTACCCATACTTGGGGAGATAATGACTAGACCGAGTAAGCTGGGCGTGGATCAACAGCTCAAGTCGGTCTTCTATAACCCCGATGTGGTAACCAAAGAGCTACGAACCGTCGTCACCCGGAACGTCATGGACATCGCAAGGGCCCAAGCCTTTCTTGCCACTCTTCGACAGATGACGGATTTAGGCGGCCAAAAGATATCCGTGGCCCATACAGCGCTATCCGCACTAAAGAAGTTTCGCCAACCGGTGCTCTTTCTACACGGGCGCCAGGACACGGTTATACCGTTTAAGCACTCCGTTGACGCCGAACAATTGACCCAAAATACAAAGCTCGTGATTTTTGAAAATTGCGGCCACACACCTCAATTTGAACATCCCGGGCTATTCAACGACGAGTTAACGCGTTTTCTCAACACCTGAACAACGGGCTCAGGCAGCGCCCATTTAGACATGCAGGTTCCGTTCCAAAGAGTCACATTTACGCGCACGCCAGGATGAGGTGTTTGTTCAATTCGTTCGCATAATCGATACCCACCCCAAAGAATGGTGAGTTACAAAATTTTTCCCTATACTCAGATTTGAGAGTTGCTTCTGAACATCGGCCGAATCTCCGACAGAGCGCGTATGATGGTTCGAATATTTGTACTGTTCTTTGCCCTAGTGTGGCAGTCGGCGATCGTTCAGGCACATACTCATAGCGTACTGCTCATACACTCCTATCACGCTGGCATGCCTTGGACCGACGCCCAACAGATGGGCTTCGCCGACACCCTTCGCAACAGTGGCCTGAACATCGATCTATATATCGAATATCTCGACTCATTGCGCTATCGCGATCAGACGCCGGTCATGCGGGAAAACCTCAGTCGCAACTTACAGAGTAAATTCAAGGACCACTCTCCGGATGTTATCGCGGTAACGGACAACAACGCCTTGGACTTCATCCTGGACGAACGACCATCGATTACTCCCGGTGTACCCATTGTCTTCTGCGGGATCAACGGCCTTGACCCCAACATCCGGAATCGATATCCGAACATCACAGGTGTCGCGGAGGAAGCCGCGTTCAAGGAAACCCTTGAGGTTATGCAACAATTGTTGCCAGGTCGAAGTATTCTTGTACTTGGCGAGCAGTCACCGACATTCCGTGGAAACTTCGCGAGTCTGCGCGCAGCCAATGAACAGATGCCATCCCCTGCAACACTCGAACTATTCGATGACCCCATACTCTCGCACATCGAAGAAAAGGTGCGCAACGTAGAGGCGGACACGTCGATTTTTATATTGAACCGACCGATCAGTGACAAAGGAGAAACGATTAACAGCGCGACTGCCGTCAAGGCCATCAGCGATGCCAGCAAGCAACCGGTCTTTTCTGTTTGGGACTACATGTTCGACCATGGCATTGTCGGCGGAAAACTGACTTCGGGAGAAGCTCACGGAGAAATTGCCGCTCTCCAAACCATCCGGATCCTCAAAGGTGAGGCAGCAGATTCCATCCCAATCGAATGGGAGAGCGCAAATCGCTATCTCTTCGATTACACTCAGCTGACCCGTTTCGGCCTACAGGACAAACCCCTCCCCGAAGGGTCTGAAGTGATCAATCGTCCGGTCAGTTTCTATGCTCTCTACCATGACCAAGTCCATATGGTCGCGGGCATTTTCCTGCTGCTTCTGATTATTGGAATTCGTTTGCTATTGCTTAATAAATCCCTAAAGGAGAGTAGAAATCTGCTCAACAGTATCGTCAATAATATTCCGGTAATGGTCTTTATGAAACGAGCTTCGGATCTCAGCTTTGTCCTGTTCAACCGCGCAGGGGAAACTCTACTGGGACACAGTCGTAACAAATTGCTGGGGCGGAACGACTATGATTTTTTCCCCAAAAACCAGGCCGATTTCTTTGTCGAGAAAGATCGGGAAGTTCTCAAGCAGAAGGGTGTCGTGGACATTCCCGAAGAGCCCATCGCAACACCGACTGGAAACCGTATCCTGCATACGAAAAAGCTCGCTTTATGCAACGCGCAAGATCAACCCATCTACCTGCTGGGGATATCCGAAGACATCACCGAACGCAAGCGGGCGGAAGAGGAACTTGTGCGTTACAAGGAACATCTGGAGGAAAAGGTACAACAGCGCACCGAAGCGCTGCGTCTTGCACGTGATGCAGCCGAGGCGGCCAACAAGGCCAAGAGTGTATTTCTGGCCAATATGAGCCACGAGCTGCGCACACCACTCAATGCCATTCTCGGTTTATCCCAATTGATGCGTCTTGACCCCACTTTAAACATGGCACATCTCGATGATCTGGAAATCATCAACCACAGCGGCGAACACCTGCTCAAGCTCATCAATGACGTACTGGAGATCGCAAAAATCGAGGCTGGCAAACTACAGTTAACACTTACCGTCTTTGATCTGCACTCCATGGCGCATGACATGGCCGACATGATGCGACTGCGCGCGCAACAGAAGGGTCTGCGACTGATACTTGATCAATCCTCGGAGTTCCCCCACCACATCAAGGGCGATGAAGCACACTTACGCCAGATCCTGTTCAACCTGTTGGGCAACGCTGTGAAATTTACCACAGAGGGTTTCATCACACTCCGTCTAGGGGTCAAGCACAACACCGGAGAACACCTGGTAATCGAAGTCGAGGATACTGGTCCTGGAATCAGCGAAGCCGATCAGCAACAGTTATTCAAACCCTTTGTTCAGTTACCTGCCGGTACCGCCCAAGGAGGTACCGGCTTGGGGCTCTCCATCGTGCGGCAATTTGTCGAGTTGATGCAAGGAAAGCTGCTTCTCGAGAGCACACCCGGCAAAGGCTCGCTATTTCGTGTGGAGTTGCCGCTGGCACCTATCGATGAAACTGAGATCACCGATGAAGTCAAAACGACTCACAGTGAAGTGACTGGTTTGGCTCCCGGCCAGCCCAGCTATCGCATCCTGATCGCTGAAGATCAGCGCGACAACCAACTGTTGCTCTCAAAACTGATGAGGCATGTCGGACAGGAGATCAAGATCGCGCAAAACGGAGAGGAGTGTGTAAAGCTGTTCCAATCTTGGCGCCCCGACCTGATCTGGATGGACTGGCGTATGCCAATCATGGATGGGGTCGAGGCCACTCAAGCCATCCGCCGTCTTGACGGAGGCGATAAGGTCAAGATAATCGGCGTAACTGCCTCGGCATTCAAGGAACAGACTGATGAACTACGCATGGCGGGAATTGATGACTACGTCAGTAAACCCTTTCTAATAAGCGAAGTCTATGAGGGGTTGGCAAGACAGCTGAAC
>JARRNW010000051.1:0-12002 GCA_037384565.1 Candidatus Thiodiazotropha sp. | reverse complement strand
ACCACATTCCGACTAGCGCGGAATGCGATACCTGTCATACCTCAACCAGCGAATGGGGGCAGGTAGGATTTGATCACAGCGGTGTTGTGGCCGGCACCTGTGCCAGTTGCCACAACGGTGTACAGGCGCCTGGAAAAACCGATACTCACATCATCACGGATGAGTCCTGTGATGTTTGTCATGCCACCAGCGCCAACTGGAATGCCATCCGTTTCAGTCATGCCAATATCCAGACCGATGGGGTCTGTTCCAGTTGTCATGATGGTGTCCGTGCGACGGGTAAGCATGCGCAGCATATTCAAACCAACGCGCAGTGTGATACCTGTCATCTATCCACCGATAACTGGTCCAACACTCATTTCGATCACAGTGGTGTTACCACCCAGGGTGTCTGTTCGAGTTGCCACAACGGCACCACTGCTACCGGTAAACACACAACCCACATTGCCACTGACGAACAGTGCGATGTCTGTCATGGTTCCACCACGTCCTGGTCGAATGTGACGTTTGATCATGGGAATGTGCAGACCGAAGGAGTGTGCTCAACCTGTCACAACGGGGTTCGCGCTACAGGAAAACACGCCAACCACCTTCCCACCGATAGTGAATGCGATACCTGTCATACAATCGGTGCCTGGAATGTCGCCAACTTTTCCCATGAGGGCATCAGTGGGAATTGCGAATCCTGCCATAACGGCGTCATCGCCACCGGAAAACACGCCAGCCACATCGCCACAACGTCCCCCTGCGAGGCCTGTCACTCGACGTCGGACTGGGGATTGACCGGATTCACTCTGGAGGGGGTTTCCGGTACCTGTGAGTCTTGTCATAACGGAACCACCGCCACGGGTAAACACGCCGATCATATACCCACCACGGCTTCCTGTGACAATTGCCACAATACCAATGGCTGGTCCATGAACAGCTTCAATCATGAAGGTGTGACCGGTGGTTGCCAGTCCTGTCACGACGGTACACGGGCCACGGGTAAGTCTGATACCCATGTCGCGACCAACGCCTCCTGTGAGGGGTGCCATACCTCAACCACCGACTGGACCGAGGTGCTGTTCGACCATGCCATCGTCATCGGGACCTGCGCCAGTTGCCATGATGGCACGACCGCCACCGGCAAACCCTCGGATCATGTCGTAACCGATGCAGCTTGTGACAACTGCCATACTTCCAATGAGTCCTGGCAAAATGTGCGTTTCGATCATTCGGGCATCACCTCCGGGTGCGCCTCCTGTCATAACAACGTGGATGCGGGTGGTAAACCCGATACCCATTTGCCAACTACGGAACCTTGTGAAAACTGCCACAACACGATTACCTGGAGTACCGGGCGATTCGACCATAATGGCGTGTCAGGAACCTGCTCAAGCTGTCATGATGGGGTGATTTCAACCGGCAAGTCCGACACCCATATCCCGACCACGGGGCAATGCGATAGCTGTCACGATTCCACCCAGGACTGGACCTCTGTGACCTTCAATCATGACAATGTTGAAGCCAGTGGCGCCTGCTCCACCTGTCATGACGGTGATCGGGCAACTGGTAAATCGGCGCAGCATATTCAGACTACGGCGCAGTGCGACAACTGTCATCTGTCCACCATTGACTGGACCGACACCAGTTTCGATCACAGTGGCGTGGATGCTGCGGGCAACTGTTCGAGTTGTCATGACGGCACCACCGCGACCGGCAAGGGCAATAACCATATAACAACAACAGAACAGTGCGATGTCTGTCACTCATCCACCACCTCCTGGACTCGGGTGACCTTTGATCACAGTTCGGTGCCCACCGCGGGAGTCTGCTCAAGCTGTCACAATGGCGTGCGTGCGACAGGAAAAAATGCCTCCCATCTGCAAACCAATGCCGAGTGCGATACCTGTCACAGCATTGGCGGCTGGAATATTTCGAATTTCTCCCATGATGGTGTAACGGGGGATTGCGAATCCTGTCATAACGGTACTACCGCCACGGGCAAACCCGCTAGCCATATTCCCACCACACAGGCCTGCGAAGATTGCCACACCACCACAAACTGGCTGGTTACCACCTTTGATCATCAGAATGTCACCACGGCCTGTGAGTCCTGTCACAACGGAGACATCGCCACCGGCAAGTATCCATCCCACGTGCTGACTACGGCGTCTTGTGATACCTGCCATACGACCAGCAGTTGGACGATCAGTAATTTCAACCATGATGGGGTGACCGGAAGCTGCCAGTCCTGTCACAATGGCAATCGCGCGACGGGCAAGCATTCCACCCATGTGGCTACCACGGCGTCCTGTGAGGCTTGTCACACCTCGACCACCACCTGGACTCAGGTACGCTTCGATCATTCCGTGGTCACCGGAAGTTGCGCGAGTTGCCACGACGGCACCACCGCGACCGGTAAGCCCGCAGACCATGTTCAGACCACCGCGGCCTGTGACAATTGCCATATCTCCAATACAACCTGGAACAGTATCCGGTTCGATCACACCGATATCACGAGCGGGTGTGCCAGCTGCCACAACAACGTGGATGCCACGGGTAAACCGAATAACCACATCCCGACCGCGGAACCCTGTGAAACCTGCCATACCACGGTGACCTGGTCCACGGGGACCTTCGATCACTCCGGTGTGGCGGGAGCCTGTTCGAGTTGCCATAACGGCGTGACCGCCACGGGCAAGAGTGCCTCACATATCGGTACCACGGGTCAGTGTGACAGTTGCCATGTCTCGACCAGTGTCTGGTCCAGCATTCGGTTTGACCACAGTACGGTCACCGGTACCTGCCAAAGCTGCCATAACGGGGTGACCGCCACGGGCAAATCTGCCGGTCATGTCACTACCCAGGCCAATTGCGATACTTGTCATACCTCGCAGACCAACTGGAATGCGGTGACCTTCGATCACTCCGCGGTCAGCGGGAGCTGTTCAAGTTGTCATAACGGTACCACGGCCACCGGTAAGCCCAGCGGACATATTGCCACGACCTCCGAATGTGATGCCTGCCATCTGTCGCAGACCAACTGGCTATCGGTGCGTTTCGATCACACCGATGCCGCGGGCAACTGCTCTAACTGTCATGATGGGGTTACCGCAACCGGTAAGGATCCAGGACACATCCAGACGACTGCCCAGTGTGATGAGTGCCATCTCTCGACCAGCAACTGGCGGAATGTGCATTTCAACCACTTCAATGTGGGGGGAACCTGTTCGACCTGTCATAACGGGGTCACCGCGACCGGCAAACCAGCCAGCCATGTTCAGACCTCGGCGCAGTGTGATAACTGTCATGTCTCGACCACGGACTGGACCATCGTACACTTCAGCCATGATGGGATCAGCGGAGGCTGTTCGAACTGTCACAATGGGAGCTCGGCGTCCGGTAAACCCAGCGACCATATTCCGACAACGGCAGAGTGTAATACCTGCCATACCTCGACCAGTAACTGGCAAAGCGTGCGCTTCAATCACACCAATGTCGCGGGTACCTGTTCCGCTTGCCACAATGGAGTCTTTGGCACCGGAAAATCCGCGCAACATGTTGCGACGAATGCCCAGTGCGATGCCTGTCATACCTCTACCAGCAACTGGACCAGCATCGACTTTGATCACTCAGTGGTGAGCGGTAGCTGCAATTCCTGCCACAACGGAAGCATCGCAACAGGTACCCCGTCAGGGCATTTCGTAACCACCCGGCAGTGTGATGCCTGTCATTCCACGAGCGGTTGGATGCCGGTGCGCAGCTATAGTCATATATCGTCCTATTATCCGGGGGATCATCGTGCCAATCTGAGCTGTAACGACTGTCATACCAGCAACAGCGAAGTAGTACCCTGGCGGTATCCGAACTATGCCAGAACCTGTGCGGGTTGCCATGCCGGAGACTATGATTCCGGTGAGCGTAGACACAATGGCTTGAGTAACGATGCGGACTGCGGTCGTTGCCACCCAGTGAGTTCCCGTGACTGGTGAGCGAAGAACCAGCAAAAGATGTTGTAACTACTAATGCACTTTTTCAAACATCGAAGGTTGCTCCTTCCTCGCATGCACATCGTCAGTCGCCTGGGTATCACCTGGTTGTTCACTGTTTTGTTACTGTTGTCCTCTGGTCTTGCGACCGCGGCAACGCGAGTGCTTGACCATATCGAGCTCTCGACTGAAGAGAAGAATCAGGTCGTTTCGATCTATTTCAATGTGCCGGTGCACTATGTTTCACACATCGTCAACGACACCAATACGGAAGTCGGTATCCAGATCAAGGTGGGTCAGACCACGGATAAGGATTCAGCAGCCGCAAAGTCTCCAAGTGACTTGATGACGGAGGATCAACTTACCTGGAGTCCTTCCGCAGCCATACCGCTGAATAAGGTGGTCTACCAGGGGAATCGGGTTGGCACCTCATCACTGCTGGTCTCATTCGCGACACCGGTGAATGATTTTAAGATTCGCCAGGGCCGGAATTTCTACACCATGGATATCATCATTCCGGAACAGGTCGGAACACGGGTGGAAACCAAGCCTGAACAGGATCTGGCAGAGTTGGAAATACGTGCCCCCCTGAGTGTCAAATCGCTTCCTTTGGTGATCTACGTCGTCAATCTGAGCACGCAGTCCGAGCCGGTGGATTTCGACAAAATACCGCCGGTGCCCATTGGTGAGAACCAGATACTCTACACCAACAAGGTTTCGCTTGAAGAAGGGGAGAGTTACCGTTTGCGCCTGGGATTCTTCCGTACCCGCCAGGAAGCCAATCAGCAACTCAAGGCGATCAGGCACTTCTATCCGGATGCCTGGGTGGATACCGCAGATGTTGCGGAACGTCGCAGAGTCTTCTTTGAAAGAGGACTCGATCCCAAACTGGAAGGGGAGCAGATGGAGGAGCCTCAACTGGCGAATGTGGACCCCCGCCTGACCGACATGATGGGGGTTATCCGGCGGACCATAACCGCGGGTGATTACGCCAAGGCCGTACGCCTGCTTGAGGCATTGCTCGAGGAACCGGATAACATCTATTCCCAGGAGGCGCTCGAACTGCTTGGATTGTCCCGTGAGCGTAACGGGCAGATAGCCCATGCCAAGGCGGAATACCGACGTTATCTCGAAACCTATCCGGAAGGTGAGGATGCGGCCCGTGTCTGGCAGAGACTGCTCGGCCTGGAGACGGCTCCACACAAACCCAAAGAGCCTCTGCGTGAGAAAAAAGTGGGCCCATCAGGTGAGCTGATTACCGATGAAGAACAGGGTTTTCAGGCGGAGTGGGAGACCTATGGTAGTTTTTCTCAGAATTACCGGCGTGACAAAATCGACAGTCCGTTCGTTGAGGACGAAGATGCCGTATCCCGTTCAGAGATCGAAAGTTTTGTCGATTTCAGTGCGCGCAGAAAAGGGGAACACTTCGATCTACGCATGAAAGTGACCGGTAGCTATATATTGGATCTGCTGGAAGATGGCGAAAATGATACGGCCTTGAGTGATGCCTATCTTGATGCGGAGCATCGTGATTCCGGTACCAGTCTGCGTATCGGGCGTCAACGTCTGCGATCCAGTGGCATCCTCAATCGGTTTGACGGTCTTGTGCTGAATTACGGATTGACCCCTGATGTGAATTTGCACTTCAGTGCCGGGCTTCCTGTGGAACGCTCTCGGGACACCTATCTCCACGAACATAAACAGTTCGCCGGTGTCAGTGGGGACTTTCTGAGTATTTTCGAGAATTGGGATCTCAGTATGTTCCTGGTGGAGCAGCGTGTCGATGGTTTGGTGGATCGCCGTGGCGTGGGGGGTGAAGTGCGCTATTACGATCCGGTCAAGTCGATGTTTGGCCTGGTGGATTACGACATATTTCATCAGGACCTGAGTATTTTCATGCTTCAGACCAACTGGCGTTTCGAGAATGACACCAGCATTTACGTGAACCTTGATTACCGTAACAGTCCGATACTTTCCACCTCGAATGCGCTGATTGGTCAGCTCGATCCCGATACCTTGTTACCGATCAACACGATAGAGGATCTTCAGTCGTACTACACGGATGACGAGATCTATGATCTGGCCATTGATCGTACCGCGCGGGTCAAGACGCTCTCGTTCGGTGCCTCACATCCGTTTACTCCGTCACTGCAGTTAAGTGGAGATATCACCCTGACTCAGACCGATGGTACACTGGAATCGGGCGGAGTAGCGGAGACCGACAGTACCGGTACTGAAACCTTCTACACCTTTCAGGTAATCAAGAATGATCTGCTTAAAAAGGGTGATATCGGCGTATTCAGCCTCAGGTATTCCAATACCGACACCTCCGATACCTACCGTGTGGGGATTAGTAGTCGATATCCGATGAACTCGGTCTGGCGGATCAATCCTCGCCTGGATGTCTCATATCGGCAAAACGACGCGAACAACGGCACCCGCCTGTCACTCAATCCCTATGTGCGCACTGAATACCGGCTGGGCAAGAGCTTTACGCTCGAACTCGAAGGCGGTTTTAACTGGTATGAGGAAGACGACGAGGTCGAGGTGATCAATTACACAGACTACTTTTTCTACGCGGGTTATCGCTGGGACTTCTAGAATCCGGACCGATTTCCGGGAGATTGTCCTGTCCACCACCGACGTTTTTTTACGTTCCAGCTTCCAGCCAGACATTGCCTGCGACGGGTTCGGATTAATATAATTCTGGATCCTTGGGTTCAAGACGGCGCATAGTTCGCACTCTGTGCTCGCCATGGGCTCACGGATTCTGGATAATCTCAACCTTTGCGTGCTGCGTAGGAATCGATTTTGAAACAGCTGCTGGCTATAGCGTCCGGAGGCGCCCTCGGAGCCCTGATACGATATTGGGTCTCCGGTGGTGTCTACACATTGCTGGGACGGGGTTTCCCGTACGGTACGCTTGTGGTGAATGTGCTGGGATCCCTGACGATGGGGTTTCTGTACGTCCTACTACTCGAGCGTGCGGTAGCGAGTCCCGAGTGGCGGGGGGCGTTGTTGGTCGGCTTTCTGGGAGCCCTCACCACGTTTTCCACTTTTTCCATCGAGACGCTCAATCTGCTGGAGCAGGCTGAACTGTTCAAAGCCGGACTGAATATCATCGTCAGTGTCACGGCCTGTCTGCTGGCTTGCTGGATTGGCTTGATACTGGGGAGACAGGTATGAAACAGTCCGAGGTCACTTTTGTCCGCGTCTATCTCACCGAAGGGGACCATCAGCTGCGAAAATTGCTGGATTTCCTGCACCTTGAAAAACAGGTCCGGGGAGTGACAGCGTTTCGTGGTATTGCCGGCTTCGGACGCTCGGGAAAGGCGCATGAAGCCTCGCTCCTGGATATCTCCATGGACCTGCCGCTGGTCATTGAGTTCTTCGATGAGCCTGAGCAGGTGGACGAGGTGCTGCGGGATTTGAATCAATGGGTAGAACCAGGCCACGTGGTAAGCTGGCCTGCACACGTTAATATGGGTGAATGATCAATGTTGGATCCACGATTGCTTAGAAATAACCTGGAAGAGGTGGCGCAACAGCTTCAGAGAAGAGGCTATGTGCTGGATACGCAACGTATCTCAGCGTTGGAAGAACAACGCAAAACCCTGCAGGTCGAAGCACAGGATCTGCAAAACGAACGCAATAGCCGCTCTAAGTCGATCGGCAGGGCCAAGGCAGCGGGCGAGGATATACAGCCGTTACTTACCGAAGTGGCCGAATTAGGCGAGCGTCTCAAGGCCCGGCAGGAAGCCTTGAATCAGGTGCAGGGCGAACTCGCCGAGATCACCCTGGGGATTCCCAATCTGCCGGATGCGTCTGTTCCGGATGGCAAGGACGAATCGGATAATCGCGAAGAGCGTCGCTGGGGGGAGCCGAAGGCGTATGATTTCGAGCCGAGAGATCATGTGGATCTCGGTGATCTCAGCGGGTTGTTGGATTTCGAAGCGGCTGCCCGCATCACAGGTTCGCGATTCGCCGTGATGGAGGGTGCTCTGGCTCGAATGCACCGGGCCTTGATCCAGTTCATGCTGAATACACACACCTCCGAACATGGGTATACCGAGGTCTATGTTCCCTACATGGTCAATGCGGACAGCCTGCGGGGTACCGGCCAGTTGCCCAAGTTCGAAGAAGACCTGTTCAAGCTGTGTGGTGAATCAGGCTATTACCTGATACCCACGGCTGAGGTGCCTGTAACCAACCTCACCCGTGATCAGATCATCGAGGCCGATGACATGCCCCGAAAGTGGGTGGCGCATACCCCCTGCTTTCGTTCAGAGGCGGGTTCTTATGGTAAGGATACCCGGGGCATGATTCGTCAGCATCAGTTTGAAAAGGTGGAACTGGTTCAGGCTGTGCCGGCTTCACAATCATTCCAGGCGCTTGAGGAACTCACCGGCCATGCCGAGGCGATTCTGCAGAAACTGGAACTGCCTTATCGGGTCGTTACCCTGTGTGCAGGAGATATCGGTTTTTCCTCCACCAAGACCTATGATCTGGAAGTCTGGCTACCGGGGCAGCAGAAGTACCGCGAAATCTCCTCCTGTTCGAACTTTGTTGATTTCCAGGCCCGGCGGCTCCAGGCGCGTTGGAGAAATCCTGAAACCGGAAAACCCGAGCTCGTCCATACCCTGAATGGGTCTGGATTGGCGGTAGGTCGTACTTTGGTGGCCATTATGGAAAACTATCAGCAGCGGGATGGTAGTATCCGGGTGCCTCAGGTCCTGCAACACTACATGGGCGGGCTCGAAGTCATTATTAACCCGGCAAACCAATAGGTTAGATTCAGCCGCAGTGTACCTGTCTGCAGTAAGGCATCAAACCCGAACCTGCGGAGAGATCAGTAGTCGACTTGTCGCAAATGAGACACTACACCAGCATGATAAGGATTGCGACGAAGCCGACGACCAGTGCGAGGGGAAGTATGGCGGCCATCCAGTCACCTTGCTGGGCTTTGGGGCTGTTTTTCAGCCAGTATTTTGCTCTGGGCCAAAGAAAGATGATCCAGCCCACGATCAGGATGGCCGAGAAGATCTTTACCCATTCCATGAAAACTCCTTATCAATAAGGGACCGTGAATAAAGCGTGATTTCTTTTTTACGGCCCTAAAAAAACCCCGGCGCAGCCGGGGTTCTTGGTTGCTCAAACCGACATCCTCAGTCGTCACTCAAAGCGCCGAGAAGATGCAGCAGGCTGGTGAAGATATTCAAAATCGACAGATAGAGGCTCACGGTAGCCATGATGTAGTTGGTTTGGGCCCCATTCACCATCTGGCTCGTCTCGAACAGGATGAAGCCTGACATCAGCAGGATCACCGCTGCGGAGATTGCCAGATGCAGGCCTGGGATATCGAGAAACAGGCCAGCCAGGGAGGCGAGCATGACAACCATCATCCCGGCGAAGATAAATCCACCCATGAAACTGAAGTCACGTTGGGTGGAGAGGGCATAGCCAGAGAGTCCCAGAAAGATAATACCTGTGCCGCCAAAAGCGGTCGCGATGATCTGAGAGCCGTTTGACAGGGCGATGTAGTAGTTCAGAGTAGGGCCAAGTCCGAATCCTAGGAGACCGGTCACGGCAAAGACCACCCACAGGCCCGAGGCGGAATTGGCTGTACGCGGCAGCACGAACCACAGCAGTCCCAGAGCTCCCAGTGAGGTGCCCATTGAAATCATGGGGGAGGGCGCTATGGCCATGGAAACCATCGCCAGCAGGGCACTCCAGACGAGTGTGCCGGACAATAGCATGTAGGTATTCTTGATCAGTTTGTTGGTCGAAAGAGTGGACTCAATCGATCGTGTTGCGGTGAAATCGAAGCGATTCATTTAATACTGTCTCCAGATTTATTTCCTAAAATCAAACTCTTCTAATATGACAATCGGTAGAAGAAAATGTTCATCACAGGATACCTAGCTGGCCTGAAAGGTCAATACGGGATTTCCAGGGGAATCCCTCAAAATTGCAGGTTTTTCGCTTTGTTGCCTGATTACTGGCATTTTCATAGCAGCTTATGTATCCTAGCGCTCCTTCGGAGAGGTGGCAGAGCGGTTGAATGCGGCGGTCTTGAAAACCGTTGAGGGTTAGTAGCCCTCCCAGGGTTCGAATCCCTGCTTCTCCGCCAAATAAAAAAGGGGGGCCGATCAGGCCCCCCTTTTTTATTTGGCGGACGGTGGACCGGGTTGTGTTCAAAACCGAGCGAGGTTACGGCCCAGCGTATTACATCGTTTCGATCGCTGCGGAATTTGTGCTTGGTATTCTTGCGATGGTGATTGTGATGTGGTTTTCCCGATGGCGCGAATTCCGGGCAGATAGAGGGGGTGCGGATCTGGCCGGGCGAGGAAAAATGATCGCTGCTTTACAGCGCCTGCAGCATGCTCATCAACCTGACGGGTTGTCGGATGAGATGGCTGCGTTTGCCATCAATGCCGGAAAGGTGCAGAAATTCTTTGCCAGTCATCCGCCACTTGATGCGCGTATCCGGGCACTCAGGTCAGGCAGTTGATCCGAGCGGCAAAGATAACAGATCCACAAGCCCACGGGACTGCTGTTCCTGCGGGACGATGAATCGAAAAAAACGGCGGACTTGCCGCCAAGTCAGCCGTTTACTGTAATGTCGTAGGTCGGCGCCCTTGATCAGTAGCGGCTGCTACTGCGTTTGGGCTTTTCCTGTGCTTCGTTGATTCTCAGATCCCGTCCCTGAAACTGTTTGCCATTCAGCTGGGAAATCGCTTTTTCGGCATCAGAATCACTCATTTCCACAAAGGCAAAGCCCCGAGAACGACGGGTCTCGCGATCCAGGATCAGATTCGCCGAGAAGACTTCCCCAACCTCGGAAAAAAGGGTTTTTACGTCGTCTTCCGTAGCAGTCCAGGGGAGGTTGCCAACATACAATTTAGTCATCGATATACGTTCCTAACAAAGAGATAGTCTTGTCCAGGGTCTGACGGTCCCAATAACAAACCTGCCAGACAGACCTTGGAACATGGAAAGCAATGGTGCGTTACCATGCTAATTGGCTTGGAAACCTGAGGATGCCGATTCACGAACTGAAGGATAACTCAAATAGGAAGCGGATTATGGGCCTGTTTCGTAGCGTAATCCCGATAATACTACCGAAAAAAATCTCTGACAATGGATTTCGGAATATCCCCATGATTCAAGTGACTAGACCACGGATTCTGTAACAAATCTGCAATTATTGGGGCATACTACCCCCTGCAGTTGGGATGGATTTGCCCGATTTTCAGGCTATCCGTCGTTGTGTGCGACTGTTTTGTTTGTGACACACTGAATGAATGCTGCAATGCATGACGAACAATACTTTGTGCTGGCTTGCGACAGATATGCTGACTATGCTCTATAGATTAATCATCTGTGCGCTGATTTCCGGGCTCACGATGGGCTCCGTTTGGGCGCAAGATGGGGCGCTGGCTTGGGTCGGTTTGAGTGAGCGATGGGCTAAGATCCGATTTGACCTCCCTATCGAAAAACGGGGCGAAGCGCTGAAAGCCCTCGTTCAGAAATCTCAACAGGTGTTAACTTCGAATCCCCAGCAGGCCGAGCCCCTGGTTTGGCATGCCGTGATTCTATCCACGCTCGGGCGGTTTCGTGGCGGCAGTGAGGGATTAGGGTTGGCCAAGCAGGCCAAGCTTGCACTGGATCAGGCTGAAATGATTCAACCTGAGGTCCTGGATGGGCTGATATATACCCTCAAGGGAAGCCTATATTTCAAAGTGCCTGGATGGCCCATTGGTTTCGGTGACCCGGGTTTAGCGGAAAACTATCTAAAAAAAGCACTGGCATTGAATCCCGGTAATATCGACGCCAACTATTTCTACGGAGAGTTCCTTCTGCACAAGCGGGATTTCAAGGGGGCAATAAAAGCCTTCGAACGGGTTTTGTCGGCCGATCCCCGGCCTGGGCAGACCCTTGCGGATGCCGGGAGAAAGCGGGAAGCCCGTGCTGCCATTGACAGGGCCAACGGGCTGATCCGGCAACAACAGGTGGAAATAAACAGGG
>JARRNW010000050.1:0-12037 GCA_037384565.1 Candidatus Thiodiazotropha sp. | reverse complement strand
GGGGGCCCATAACCCGTGAGCACAGCGAACTCATCCACTCAACACTCAACACTTAAAACTCAAAACTTTTCAAACCATTGTTCAATGCTCACACCCACCACCCTATGGCGGAGCATAGTAGGTAATCAGGAAATATTATGAACATTCTACCCAAGAAGATCCACCAGACCCTGGTCGACAAAGGTGTCACCCATATTTACTACGGAAATAATGTATCCACCGCCTGCCGGCTGCTCCGGCATCGCTGCCTGATGTCACAGATCAACATCGAGCGGCTCGGTATCAATTCGGCCTCACCCGGAATGGACACTGCCGCTGAGCACTACACCCGCTGGAACGATGTATTCACCGAGACCGTGGATTATCATCACCATTCCGGGGGCACCCATCCGGCGGGACCCGTGGTCTTCGAACTGGATCTCGAAATCATCCGCAACACCTACACCGGCAAGGTCTGGGTTACCCGCAGCAATCCCTCCGAATGGGGGCCCCAAACCCACCAGGAGCGCAAATGGTTCTCCTCGGCCATCGACCTGGAGCACTATTTCTCTCCCACCTCTCCCGACCACATGGCGGTTTTCCGGCATTGCGGCGGCAAACTGCCCATCCAGGGTTATCTGAGCCGAATCCTTCTCGATGACCCTGGGCTCGAAATCCGCTCCCAGGGCATCGACTGTTACAGTATGGCCTACGGCGCCTTGAAACTCGCCATGAGTGACGGCGGGTTCGATGTTCCAATCGTGCGCTATGGCTGTGAATCAGGTTGTGCGTCTCATGATGGCTATCATACCGACGACGGCAGACTTCTGACCCAGTTCAGCCCCTGACCTAGCTGCAAGCCGATCTTACCCCTGAATCCGTCGGTTCAGCTATAGTTACTAAGAATGGCAGGGGAACAGGCTTGGGTCCCGAAGGACACAATAGAAGATCCCCGTTTGGATCCGGTTAACGGATAGAAAGCCATTCACAACCGTTTACTGCAGTTTTCAAAGAGGTTCGCGGAAATACCGGGAGTAAATCGGAAACACCGAGCACCACATCATCCCGCCAGAAAAACAGTTGCGAACAAGGGAGAAGCCTCATGCAAACAATCAATCAACTGCTGCAAAACAAAGGCAGCCATGTCGAAACCGTGCCGGCGGATACCAGCGTCTATGACGCACTCGCCATAATGGCCGATAAAGGCATCGGCTCCTTGGTCGTCCTTCAAGATGAGCGTCCAGCAGGCCTGTTTTCCGAACGAGACTACGCCCGCAACATCATTCTCAAGGGTCGCACATCCAAGTCAACCCCGGTCTCGGTGGTGATGTCCACACAAGTCCTGGTGGCGCATCCACAGCAAACGGTTGAGGAGTGCATGGCGGTGATGACCGAGAAAAGGGTACGTCACCTACCGGTGATGGAGGATGAACAACTGATCGGGATCATCTCCATCGGCGACCTGGTCAAGGCGATCATTGAAGACCAGCGCTTCGTGATCGACCAACTGGTCAGCTATATCAACAGCTGATGGTCTACCCGCAAATTTCGCTCGGCGAATTATGCAGACAAACGGAAAAGCTGCCATTTAAGACTGCTTTTCCCGTTTTGCTCACCGTTCAATCGAATTTTAAACCGGTATGATCCGTATCGATAACTGTATTATCAGACACTTATGCGTGAGACAACCTGCAGATCAACCGAACCGACGCGCAGGCGCGATAAGAGATAACAGGTTTCAGATTTCCCTGTATCCGCCGATATACCTATAACAAAATAAGATAACCCGCAAAACCGGTTGGTCAGTGGAGATGTGAATGCCATGTTTGGATTCGTGAAGTGTAACAAGATCCAAAAGCAGCACATGGAAGAGTTGACTCAATTAAAGCAGAAATACCAGGCGCTCGAGGAAAACAACGCGGGTCTGGAAGTCACCAACGCGCAACTGCGTCAGGAGTTGGAATCCATTAAGTCCGAACTCCAGCAAGAGGACCGGTTGCTGAGCAACTTTACCACCCTATCCGACTCTTTCACTGAACTGCAGCACTCCCTGGCGCATACTGCCACCAGCCTGAAGGATGAAAAAGAGAACGCGGTACGCAGCTCCAAGATTTCCGCACAGGCCATATCCGGAGTGGAAACCATGAGCCAGGAGATTGCCCGGGTCACCCAGATCTCCAAGGAGAGTTCCGACAGCGTAGTCAAATTGAACGTTATCGCAGATAACATCAGCAACTTCGTGAATATCATTCAGGGTATTTCCGAACAGACCAACCTGCTGGCCTTGAACGCGGCAATCGAGGCGGCGCGAGCCGGGGAGATGGGGCGCGGCTTTGCGGTGGTGGCCGATGAAGTACGCAACCTGGCCAGCCGGACCCGGGAAGCCACCGCGGAAATCGCCACCCTGGTGGAGACCATTACCCGGGAAACCCGCCAATCGGTCCAGACCATGTCATCGGTATTGCAGGTCACTGAAAGTTTCGACCAGCAGGTGAAAGATTCCATCGAAAAGATCAACAAGCAGTTCGAGATCTCCAAAACCATGGAGAAAACCATCGCCTCCACCTCCTTGCGTACCTTCATCGAACTGGCCAAACTCGATCATCTGATCTTCAAGTTCAGCATCTACAAAACCTATATCGGACAATCGGACCTGACGCCTGACACGTTGGCAACGCACACCAACTGCCGCCTGGGACAGTGGTACTACCAGGGCGAGGGGCATTCCTGCTTCTCCCGACTGCCGGGTTACCGGGAACTCGAAGCACCGCACAAATTGGTACACGATAATGGCGCCCAGGCACTCAAGTATTGCCAGAGTGGTGACCGGACGTCTTCCATCGATGCAATCGCCCGTATGGAACTGGCCAGCCTGGATGTATTGAGCAAGCTGGAAAGCCTGGCTCAGGCCGGTGAGGCGACCCCCAACCTGATGTGTGCCGACACCGCCATAGCCTGACCCGGTTGCTTCACCCGGTCTGGTCTCGGGTTGCCGAAAGACAAACCGGGGATTGGTCTGGCGTTTCCGCTCAATCCATCGATATACTCAGAATAACGCCGCGGCACGTTGTCGCATCTTATCGACAATCGCGTAGATGCCCACATGGCGATTGGGGCTCAGGTGTTCTTCAAGCTGCAGGCGGGTGAACAGCGTGTCTACGTCCATCTGTTCGATCTCGTCCAGGGTCCGGTGGGATAACAGATCGATCAGCAGTGCCAGAACGCCTTTGATCACCGCGGTGTCACAGTCCCCTACGAAACGGATCCGTCCCTGCCGGTCCGGGTCCGTCAATGCCGCCACATGCACCGTGCTCATGCAGGGTTTGACCCAATTCTCATCGGTCTTCAACGCATCCGGCATCCCAGGCAAATGCTCACCGAGCTCGATCAGGTACTGGTAACGCGCATCCCAATCCTCGAGAAACTCAAAGTTCTCCACGATCTCATCGATCTCGCTCATGGGATTATCCTGTTGCATCAGAGGTTGAGTCCGATCATCAACCTCCAGTGGTTCAAACGCTGAAGGATTCGCCACAGCCACACGTCTCCTTGATATTGGGATTGATGAAATCGAAACCTTCGTTGAGGATATTGGTCTTGACGAAATCGATGGTCATTCCGTCGAGCATCGGCAGACTCTGCGAATCCACCACCACCTTCACACCCGCGGATTCGAATACCCGGTCCTCATCACCCACCCCGTCTGCGTAGTCGACCACATAAGCGAACCCTGTACAGCCGCTCTTTCGGGTACCCAGGCGCAATCCTATGCTCTCAGGCCTGTCAGCCAATACCTTTCGCACATGACGTGCGGCGTCTTCTGTCAATTGAATCGCCATTATTACCTCCGGTAATTTTGAGTGTTGAATTATTAATTTTGAATTTCGGTGTTCGCTGCACTCACGCTATTTAAAAAAACCTGTGCTTTGCTCACGCAAACCAATTCAACATTCAAAATTCCTCAAACCAAGTTCAACTCCAACAAAGCCTCATCGCTCATCCGTTCCTGGGACCAGGGCGGGTCCCAGACCAGTCGCACCGTGGCATCGGTGACTCCGGGCACCTGATCGATCACATCCCCCACCTGACGGGGCAGGATTCCAGCCACCGGACAGGCGGGAGCGGTGAGGGTCATCTCCACCAGCACCACACCCTGATCATCCACATCGAGCCGGTAGATCAACCCAAGATCGTAGATATTCACCGGGATCTCCGGGTCGCGAACCGTGCGCAACGCCTCGACCAGGCGATCTTTCAGGGATTGATCCTGTTGTCCATTGCTCATGCCGTTACCCAACCCGCTTGTAGCTTCACATCGGCTGCCCTATCAGATACTGCCCGCTGCTTCGATCTTGCCTCGAATCACTTCATTCAGTTCCTCACGTAAAGCCTCACTACTGAACTTTTCAATGATTTCACTTGCAAACCCCAGGCACAGCAGGTGCCGCGCCCGCACCGGATCCAACCCCCGGGAACGCAGATAAAACAGCGCCTGGGGATCCAGTTGTCCTACCGTTGTGCCATGACTGCACTGCACATCGTCGGCCAGGATCAGCAGTTGCGGCTTAGTGTCGATCTCCGCCCGTCGCGAAAGCATCAGGTTGGTATTGTGCAGGTGTGCATTGCTCTTCTGCGCCTGCTCACCCACTCGGATCAGGCCGTCGAACACCGCTTTTCCGGCGCCGCTGAGAATGCCTTTGAAATTTTCCCGGCTGTCACACTGTGGCACCGCGTGATCCACATCCAGATGAATGTCGGTCAACTGACCCTCACCGGCCATGAAGAGCCCTTCGAGTTCACAGTTCGCACCCTTCGCGGTGAAGCGGTTGTGAATCAGGGTACGTGACCAAGCACCCCCCAGGGATGCCTGTACCCCCTTATAGTGGGCATCTGCATCAAGCCCCAGATGGACCTCACTGAGATGGTAGGTGTTGCTACCCTCACACTGCACCCGCTCATGGTTCAGCCGCGCACCCCGAGCAAGGGAGACCTCACACACCAGGTTGTTGAAACAGCTGACCGGATCGTCCAGGGTCACATACCGCTCGATCAGACTGGCCGAGGCTTGCGCACCCAGGATCACCCGATGACGGGTATTCAAGGCGCGACCTTCGCTGGCCCGGGTGGTGACATGCAACAATTCGACGGGAGCCTCGATCCGCACGCCCTCCTCAACCCGGATCACCGCCCCGTCATGCAGGGTCGCCAGATTCAGGGCGGCAAAGCCGTGATCGCCGATACCGGACAGCGCCCCCACCTGAGACAGGATCTGATGGTCACCACTGGCCATGGCTGAGCGCAGACTGCCCACAAACAGCCCTGGGGTCTGTGCCTCGGACAGATCGGCCTGATAGACGCCGTCAACAAACACCAGGCGGCCGGCCACCGGCTGTTTCAGATACCGCTGGATGACCCTATGGCGGGGAAATTTCAGGGAGACCTCCCCGGATTCGAAAGACTGCTCCAGCAACCCGGCGATACCGGTGTATTTCCAGGATTCCATGCGAGAGTGGGGATAACCGATATCGGAAAACCGCTGGATCGCAGCCTGGCGCTGACCCAGTAGCCAGTCTCCCGAGTCCCGGGGTAAACCGTCGATATAACGGGCGCTAGCCTCAAGCTGTTGATCGATCTGCAGGTTCATGCCGCCGCCTCTTCCAATAACCAACCGTAGCCACGGGCTTCCAGTTCCAGGGCCAGTTCCTTACCACCTGAGCGGATGATCCGCCCATCCGCCAGGACATGCACATGGTCGGGTTCGATGTAGTCGAGCAACCGCTGGTAATGGGTCACTACGATCAACGAGCGATCCGCAGAGCGCATCATGTTGACCCCGTCGGCCACCGTGCGCAGGGCATCGATATCGAGTCCGGAGTCGGTTTCATCGAGGATCGCCAGGTAGGGTTCCAGCATCGCCAGCTGCAGGATCTCGTTGCGCTTCTTCTCACCGCCGGAGAATCCCGCATTGACAGACCGCTTGAGGAGCTTCTCATCCAGCTTCACGGCCCGGGCCTTTTCCCGCACCTGTTTCATGAACGAAATGCTATCGATCTCGTCATCGCCCCGTGCTCGGCGTATGGCGTTCATCGATTCACGCAGGAAGGTCATATTGTTCACACCGGGCAGTTCAACCGGGTACTGCATGGCCAGGAACAGCCCCTGCTGGGCGCGTTCCTCGATTTCGAGGGCTAGCAAGTCCTGACCTCTGAAGCGAATCTCCCCCCCAGTGACCCGGTAACCATCGCGTCCCGAAAGGATATGCGCCAGGGTACTCTTACCGGATCCGTTAGGCCCCATGATGGCGTGTACTTCACCCGCCTTCACGTCCAGGTCGATGCCCTTGAGAATCGCCTTGTCGTCAATACTAGCCGTCAGATTCTTGATCGATAACATCTCCAAACCTCTTCATTTAGTAATTTTGAATTGTGAATTTTTAATTTTGAATTTCGGTGTTCGCTTCGCACACTCAACCCAATTCAAAATTTAAAATTCAACATTCATAATTGTCGGCGTTAGCCGACCGCTCCTTCCAGGCTGACCGCCAGCAGCTTTTGCGCTTCCACCGCGAATTCCATGGGCAGTTCGTTAAACACCTCCTTGCAGAATCCGTTGATGATCATCGACACCGCATCCTCTTCCGAGAGCCCGCGCTGACGACAGTAGAACAACTGATCCTCACTCACCTTGGAGGTGGTGGCCTCGTGCTCCACCTGAGCGGTCGGGTTCTTCACCTCGATGTAGGGAAAGGTGTGGGCCGCGCAACGGTCACCGATGAGTAACGAATCGCACTGGGTATGGTTGCGCGCGTTCTCCGCCTTGGCCGCTACCCGTACCAGGCCGCGATAGGCATTGCTGCCCTGCATCGCCGAAATGCCTTTAGAGACGATGGTGCTACGGCTGTTTTCTCCGATATGAATCATCTTGGTGCCGGTGTCGGCCTGCTGACGTCCCTTGGTCACCGCCACTGAGTAGAACTCGCCCACCGTATCCCGGCCGCGCAGGATGCAGCTGGGATATTTCCAGGTCACCGCGGAGCCGGTTTCCACCTGAGTCCAAGAGATGTGGGAACGGTCACCCCGGCAGTCACCTCGCTTGGTGACAAAGTTGTAGATGCCCCCCCGCCCTTCCCGGTCACCGGGATACCAGTTCTGTACCGTGGAGTATTTGATGCGTGCATCTTCCAAGGCAATCAGCTCCACCACCGCTGCGTGCAGCTGGTTCTCATCACGCATGGGCGCGGTGCAACCCTCCAGGTAGCTCACCTGGCTGCGCTCGTCGGCGATGATCAGGGTGCGCTCAAACTGGCCAGTCTTCGCCTCATTGATGCGGAAGTATGTGGAGAGTTCCATCGGGCACTTCACCCCCTTTGGGATGTAGACGAAGGTCCCGTCACTGAACACCGCGCTGTTGAGGGCGGCGAAATAGTTGTCTTTGTGGGGCACCACGGAACCCAGGTATTGCCGGACCAGCTCCGGGTACTCGCGAACTGCCTCGGACATGGAACAGAAGATCACCCCCGCCTCGGCCAGGGTCGCGCGGAAGGTGGTGGCTACCGAGACACTGTCGAACACCGCATCCACGGCGACACCGGATAGGGCCTTCTGTTCATCGATCGGAATCCCGAGTTTCTCGTAGGTGGCCAGCAGCTCCGGATCGACCTGATCCAGACTGTCCAGGGCCGGCTTTTTCTTCGGTGACGAATAGTAGGAGATGGCCTGGAAGTCGATCGGCGGATGATGCACGGCCGCCCATTTGGGTTCGCTCATGGTCAACCAATGACGGTAGGCGGCGAGGCGTTTATCCCGCATCCAGTCCGGCTCCCCCTTGCGTTCGGAAATGGTTCGGACCACCGATTCATCCAGCCCAGGAGGCAGGGTATCCGACTCGATTTGGGTCACGAAACCCTGGGTGTAATCGGACTCGATCAGTCCTTCAACCTGTTTATCGGGTAAACCCATAAAAACACTCCGGTCATTACCTAGTAAAATACTCAGTATTTGTCTTAAAATTTTTTCAGTCGGTCAGCAGACGCGTCTTGAATTTGCGCTCGCAGCGGGTCCGCCCCAGGTAGAGACAGAACAACTCAGACAGGAGGCCCACAGCGATGAATACGAGGCCGAGCCGGTACGCGGACAGGAACAGGAAAAGGACGCCAAAACCGGAACACAACAGCGTCATACCCAGCACGGGCCCACCGCAACAACGCCACGAAAAAAGTCGTTTCAGCCACTTCATAATCTCCCTCCCTGCCCACATCGGGCGCCAGCCAGTAATAACATAGTAATATAGTCAGGTATTGACTTTTGCAAGCTCTAAACCCAAGTGAAATACATGGGAATCTGACCTTGGAGGTATGAATAGTGAACACAACCGGGGGGTTATGTGGGTTTCACGGAGTGAGCAAATGCCCCTGCCGTTTCAGAGGATTCAGTCTTCCAGTACCGATTTCACGCCACTGGAGATAAGCCGTTCGTAGAGGAATTTTTTCCGCCCATCCATATCGATGCCGAGTCCGCTCATCATGGTAAACAGATCATCGATAATGATTTCGGAGATATGCTGTCCATCCTGAAGCGACCCATCCAGGTCATTGTTCATGGCCAGCATACAGGCCAGCACGCCGATCAGCTTTAGCTTGCCCAGCTCCTCTTCGGGGTCAACCGCCAACAGCACAGCGCCACCACCTTTCTGACCCAATGGTTCACCGGGCTTGAGTCCGATCGACTCACAGAACCGATCCAGATCCTGCTGGTTGAAGTGGATATCCCTGGGAAACTTAAAGCTGTTTTCGCCGTCTTGCAGTGCCCGACCGATCTGCAATTCATCGTCGAAGACAAGGAATTTCTGGAAAAAATCCTCCCGGCAGACCCCGTTGATACTGATATTCTGATCGATAAGGGCACTGCTGTAGCTAATCGTCATACCCTTTTTCAGGTCTTCGATATCCGAGGGATAGAGACGAAAATAGCCATCCACATAGACCCGTTCGAATGACCGCGCGGAAACCTCGACCGAGGCAAAACCGGAAAAATTGAAGTACAGTGAAGAGAGCTCTCGAAGCAGCTTCTCCTCACCCACATAGCGGGACGCCTCATCCCAATTCATGAACAGATCGCAATCTACCGCCATTGTCACGCAGTTTCCCTTCCAGGGGGACTCGGGCGCGCAACACGCCGATCCCTACTTACAAACGTTTCGATTATCCATGAATGCGGTGGTTTTCCAAAACCGGAATCACCGCCTTGTCAACACTCAACCAGATTGACCGCGAGTCCGCCCCGGGAGGTTTCCTTGTATTTGGTCTGCATGTCCGCCCCGGTCTCACGCATGGTCTTGATCACCTTGTCCAGGGAGACGAAATGCGACCCGTCACCCCGCAGGGCCAAGCGCGCAGCGTTGATCGCCTTCACCGCACCCATGGCATTGCGTTCGATGCAGGGTACCTGGACCAGCCCACCTACCGGATCGCAGGTGAGGCCCAGATTATGCTCCATACCGATCTCTGCAGCATTCTCCACCTGCCGGGGGGTACCCCCCAACACCTCCACCAGAGCGCCCGCCGCCATCGAACAGGCCGCGCCCACCTCTCCCTGGCACCCGACCTCGGCACCGGAGATGGAGGCGTTCTCCTTATAAAGAATTCCGATCGCCGCCGCGCAGAGCAGAAACCGCACCACGCCGTCCTCACTGGCGCCGGGGGAAAACCGCCAGTAATAGTGCAGTACCGCCGGAATGATCCCCGCCGCCCCGTTGGTCGGTGCGGTCACGACCCGGCCACCTGCGGCGTTCTCCTCGTTCACCGCCAGGGCGAACAGGTTGACCCAGTCCATGGTGCCCAAGGGTACCGAATGGAGCTCCGTGTCGTTACTCAACTGCCGAAACAGACGCGGGGCGCGGCGTTTGACCTTCAATCCCCCGGGAAGCAGTCCCTCCCTCATACAGCCCCGCTCGACACAGGCCTGCATGACTCGCCAAATCGCCAACAATCCGTGATTGATCTGGGCCTCGCTGCGCCAGACCTTTTCGTTTTCCAGCATCAGCTGACTAATGGAAAGCCCCTCGGATTCACACAGGTCGAGCAGTGCCTGGCCGCTTTTGAAGGGATATTTCAAGGGGGTCGTGTCCTCCAAGAGCCGGGGTTGCCCCTGCTCATCCGCCTGAACCACGAATCCACCGCCCACGGAGAAGTAACACCGCTGTATCAGGTCTTGTCCCGACCCATCCCAGGCATGGAACCGCATCCCGTTGGGATGAAACCCCAACTGCCGGCGACGGTGAAACACCAGGTCGGTATCAGGGTCGAATGCCAGCTCATGACCACCATGCAGACACAGTTTTCGGCTGATCCGGACCTCGTCGACCCGCAGGGCAATCGCCTCGGTTTCCACCCGGTCCGGCTCTTCGCCCTGGAGTCCCAGAATCACCGCCTTATCGGTACCATGTCCCTTACCCGTAGCGCCGAGGGAACCATAAAGCTCAACCTTTACCCGGGCCACGCGAGTCAACCGTCCCGTCTCAGCCAGTTGCCGGGTAAAACGCTTGGCCGCCAACATGGGTCCTACCGTATGCGAACTCGACGGGCCTATGCCTATTTTGAAGAGATCAAATACGCTGACTGCCATAGGTTATGAATCCGTGTTAGTACTCGCCACTTCAAGAAACGCTTGCAGGTATTGCTGTGCCGCATCTTCGCTCCGATAGGCCGCATACAGGCTGCGCGACATACCCTGGCGCCCCAGACGCAGGGATTTCAGCCCCAGGGTTTGCGTGGCTCGTTGCGCCAACCAGTCGGGTAGCGCGGCGACACCCCGTTGCAAGGCGGTCAACTGCAGCATGATCTCCACGGATTCGATCTGTTTGTGATGCGCCGGACGAACCCCCGCCGGCTCGAGAAAGCCACTCAGAACGTCGAGCCGCTCCGCCTCCACCGGAAAAGTGATCAGGGTCTCGCCAGGCAGCTGGCTCAGATACCCGGCGACCACCCCCGTCAACCACTCATAGCAAGGGTAGCACTCCACTCCAATACGCAATACCCCTTGTTTTCCGTCGGCATAGGCCCTGAGTGTACGCTCACTCTGCTCGAGGATGGGAAGCTCCCGCTGCGCGGTCTGCCAGAGCAGATCCCCGGCGCGGGTCAGGCGCAAGCGTCTTCCCTGTTTGCGCCAGACGGCCACCCCCAGCTTTTTTTCCAGATAACGGATCTGATGCGACAGCGCCGACTGGGTCAGACACAAGGCGTTGGCCGCGGCAGTCAGGGTACCCTGTTGTTTCAGGGCGGCGATGATGCGCAGATGGCTGGGTTCAATCATTTATGAATTTACCTCATCGTTTACAGGATATATATCATTATTTCTTCATATATCATCCCCCTAGAATCCCTGCCTTCACAACCATTCAGACAGGCAAGGACCATGGCAACTACACACAATCTGGGATTTCCGCGTATCGGCCACCGGCGTCAGCTCAAATTTGCATTGGAATCCTACTGGCGGGGCGAGACCGACGCCCTGGCACTCCACGCAGCCGCCCGGGAGATCCGTGGGGAGAATCAGCGCAAACAGAGCGGGCTCGATTGGCGACCGGTGGGTGACTTCTCTCTGTATGATCATGTCCTCGACACCTGCCTGATGTTCGGTCATTGGCCGGAGCGCTTTCACACCTCTGACCAGGCATCCGGGCTCGAACGCTATTTCCAGGTCGCACGGGGACGAGGAGCCGATCCTGATCACCGAACTGACCCTGGCTTGGCGGAATGCCCTGCGAAAAGCCTATCACCGGTTCCAACGGCATCCCCTGAAGTTGTTGTTGGCCACCTATTTCGGCTCCCTCGGTGATAATCTGCAACTCACCTGTGAACTACCGCTGGATCAATTCGGATTGCGGACTTAAGACCCGTCAATAGCAAGAGATGGTTCCAGCCCTGAAGCACCTGCAACAGGCGACGAGGATGATGCGGGAAGAGGTTACGGCCCAGACCCGTTAAGGGGTATTACTTGGGTTGTTGCGGGCACGCCAGGACAGGGATGCCAAGCATCCCTGTCCGATGAACGCATTCAGA
>JARRNW010000049.1:0-12050 GCA_037384565.1 Candidatus Thiodiazotropha sp. | reverse complement strand
CTGCACATTCAGGCGGCTCTTGTGACGGGCGGCCTTGTTTTTGTGGATCAGTCCCTTGTTCACCGCGCTGTCGATGGCGGGGACAGCCTGCTTGTAGGCTTCAACTGCGCCCTCTTTAGAGCCTGCTGCGATCTGCTTGGCAACCTTTTTGACATAGGTGCGCAACTCGCTACGTTGCGCCAGATTACGGGCGCGGTGCTTGTCGGCTTGACGGGCGCGTTTTCGAGCTTGGGCTGAGTTGGCCAAGGTTCTCTCCTGAAGACACTATTAATTCGAAGGGTGCGGATTCTCCCTAATATTGAGGCTTCTGTCAACTACTTCATCACGCCTTTAACCAAGGGCTGTTCCGCTGATGGGGTTAGGCGCTATCATCCAGCTGCCGGGAAGGGCATCGAAACCGGGCGATGCTGTACAGGCATTGTACACCTGTCCGGCTCTCCTTCTCCCGGATCGTTTTACCGGATTTATCAAGGATACCGCTCTGAGCTCGTTCTTTCGTTCATTCGCTGCCGTCGGTAGCCTGACCTTCCTGTCCCGCATCCTCGGGTTTGTGCGTGACCTGACATTGGCTCGGGAATTCGGCGCCAATGCGGCGACCGACGCCTTCTTCGTGGCATTCAAAATCCCCAATTTCATGCGTCGGCTGTTCGCCGAGGGGGCCTTTTCGGTGGCCTTCGTGCCGGTTCTTAGTGAATACCGCAGTCAGCGTTCCCGGGAGGAACTGAAGACCTTCGTGGATGACATGGGGGGTACCCTGGGTCTCACTGTGCTGCTGGTGTCACTGGTGGGTGTGGTGGCCTCGCCGATTCTGGTGATGATCTTCGCCCCGGGGTTCTGGAACCAGGATCAGGGTAAGTACGAGTTGACCGTGGATATGCTGTCACTCACCTTTCCCTATCTGTTTTTCATCACCATGACCGCCTTCGCGGGCAGTATTCTGAATGCCCACCAGCGCTTCTGGGTGCCGGCGTTCACCCCGGTGCTGCTGAACCTGTCCTTGATCGGTTGCGCCCTGTGGCTCTCACCCATGATGGAGGAGCCGGTGGTCGGGTTGGCCTGGGGGGTGCTGATCGCCGGGATCGCCCAGTTTCTTTTCCAGTGGCCGTTTCTGAGGCGTCTGCGGTTGCTACCCAGGCCCCGGGTGGCGTTCCACGATCCCGGGGTACTGCAGGTCATGCGACTGATGGTGCCGGCCCTGTTCGGTGTCTCGGTCAGTCAATTGAACCTCTTACTCGATACCCTGATCGCCTCATTTTTGATCAGCGGAAGCATCTCCTGGCTCTATTATTCAGACCGGTTGATGGAGTTTCCCGTCGGGGTGCTGGGGGTTGCCTTGGGCACCGTGATCCTGCCGAACTTGTCCCAGAGACATGCCGAGTCCTCCCCCGAAGCCTTCTCCCGCACCCTGGATTGGGCGCTGCGCTTGAATCTGTTGCTGGGACTACCGGCGGCGGTCGGTCTGATGGTCCTGGCCGGTCCGATGCTGATCACCCTGTTTCACTCGGAGGCCTTTGACAGCCACGACGTGGCGATGGCGACCCGGAGTCTGCTCGCCTACACGCCGGGTCTGGTGGCGATCATGCTGATCAAGATCCTGGCGCCGGGGTTTTATGCCCGTCAGGACACCAAGACTCCGGTACGTATTGGAATCATCGCCATGGTCGCCAACATGGGTCTGAATCTGTTGTTGGTATTTCCTTTGGCTCATGCGGGGCTGGCCCTGGCAACCACCCTCTCTTCCTGGTTGAATGCCTACTTGCTGTTCCGGGCCCTGGTTCGACAGGGGATCTACCAGCCGGACAGGGGATGGGGCATGATGCTGATCCGGGTGATCCTGGCGTCCCTGGGCATGGGCGGGCTGCTCTGGTGGAGCAGTGACGTGATGGGGGACTGGATGGCGATCTCCGCCCTGTGGCGGGTGGCCTGGCTGTCGGGGCTGATCCTGGCTGGGGTCGGGCTCTATTTTCTCCTGTTACTGGCGATGGGGCTGCGTCCCCGGGACTTTCGTGCTCGGAATTTGAGCGCTGAAAATTGAGTCATGATGTCGGGTGCGGGGATGTCCAATTTTCCCACAATGCCTATAATGGACCGCTTGTCCTCAGTGAATCGATTTCCATGCAACTGGTCCGCGGTCTCCACAATCTGAAACCCGATCACCACGGGTGTGTTGCTACCATCGGTAATTTCGACGGGGTGCACCTGGGGCATCAGTCTGTGTTTCGTCACCTTATGGAACAGGGGCGCGTTCTGGATCTACCGACCACGGTGGTGACCTTCGAACCCCAGCCCCGGGAGTTTTTTCAGTCCGACAATGCTCCGGCTAGGTTGACCCGGTTGCGGGAGAAATTGATGGCGATCGAGGCCACCGGGGTGCAACGGGTGGTGGTGCTGGAGTTCAATAAGCGCCTGGCCGCCATGCCCGCGGACGAGTTCGTGCAGGAACTGCTGGTCGAGGGACTGGGGGCGCGTTTCCTCTCCGTGGGCGACGACTTTCGTTTCGGTCGCGGTCGGACTGGGGATTTCGAACTGTTGCAATCCCTGGGCAGGCAGCACGGTTTCGAGGTCGAAAACATGAATACCTATAAGCTGGATGCAGACCGGGTCAGTAGCACCCGGATTCGGGAATTGCTTACTCAGGGGGATCTCGATACCGCGGCGCAGTGCCTGGGACGTCCCTACCGGATCTGTGGGCGGGTCGCCCATGGCCACAAGCGGGGGCGTAGTATCGGTTTTCCGACTTTGAACCTGGATCTGCACCGTAGGGTTACCCCGCTGAACGGTGTTTTTGCGGTGCGGGTACTCGGGCTGGCAGAGCAACCCCTGCCGGGTGTGGCCAATATCGGGGTACGGCCCATGGTGACCGGAGACGATCACTATCTGCTTGAAGTACATCTGTTCGATTTCAACCGTCAGGTCTACGGTGAGCACATCCAGGTGGAGTTTGTGCGCAAGCTGCGGGAGGAGGAACGCTTCGAATCCTTCGAGGCCCTGCGCCAGCAGATCTGGCGAGATGCGGACGCAGCTCGAGAAATTCTCGGTGTGGCTTTGCGCCCGGCTCAAAATTAAGTTTCAATACGCTATTTTTCCGGACCCTTCAACAGGCAGCCCTCAGTGAGCGATTACAAGCAGACTCTTAATCTCCCGAACACCGATTTTCCGATGCGGGGCAATCTGGCGCAACGCGAGCCGGAGATGTTGAAAAAATGGCAACAGCAGGATCTCTACGGGAAGATTCGCGAAGCGGCTGCCGGGCGACCCAAGTTTCTGCTGCACGACGGCCCCCCCTATGCGAACGGGGAGATCCATCTCGGGCACGCGGTTAACAAGATCCTCAAGGACATCATCGTCAAGAGCCGTACTCTGGACGGTTTCGACGCACCTTATGTCCCGGGCTGGGACTGTCACGGCCTGCCCATCGAACTCCAGGTGGAGAAGAAGATCGGTAAGCCGGGCAAGAAGGTGACCACCGACCAGTTCCGCGCCGCCTGCCGGGAGTATGCGGCGAAACAGGTGGATGGCCAGCGGGAGGATTTCAAGCGTCTGGGGGTGTTGGGTGATTGGGATCATCCCTATCTCACCATGGATCACCGCTTCGAGGCGGATATCATTCGCGCCCTGGGCAAGATCGTGGCAAACGGCCATGTGCAGAAAGGTTACAAGCCGGTTCATTGGTGTACTGACTGCGGTTCCGCGTTGGCTGAGGCCGAGGTGGAGTATCAGGACAAGGATTCATACGCCATCGACGTGGCCTTCCGGGTTCTGGATGAGGCGGGACTGCTGAAACGCTGTCATCATGTGCCCGAGGGGGGCGGAGAGGGGCCCCTGTCCGTGGTCATCTGGACCACCACCCCCTGGACCTTACCGGCTAACCAGGCGGTGGCGCTCAATCCCTCCTTCGATTATGCGGTGGTGGCCTTCCATTCCGAGCAGGGCCCCCGGCGACTGGTGGTGGCCGAGGACATGCTCAAGGACGTGATGGACCGCTACGGCATCGAGTCCTACAAGGTGGTGGCCTATGCCAAGGGCGAAGCCTTCGAAGGGGTGATGCTGCAGCATCCTTTCTACGATCGCCAGGTGCCGGTCATCCTGGGTGAGCATGTCACCCTCGATGCGGGTACCGGCGCGGTGCATACCGCTCCGGGCCATGGTCTGGAAGACTATATGGTGGGTATGCGTTACAAGCTGGCGGTGGATAATCCGGTGGATGGCAACGGCTGTTTTGTCGAGGGCACGGAGCTGTTCGCCGGACGGCATGTGCTATCCGCTAATGAATCGGTTATCGAGGTTCTGAAACAGCGCGACGCTCTGATGCATGAAGAGCGTCTGCGCCACAGCTATCCCCATTGCTGGCGGCACAAGACCCCAATCATCTTCCGCGCCACTCCCCAGTGGTTCATCAGTATGGAACGCAACGGTCTGCGGGATGCGGCATTGCGTGAGATCGAGAAGGTCAGCTGGATGCCCGACTGGGGCAAGGCCCGCATCAAGGGTATGGTGGAGAACCGTCCCGACTGGTGTATCTCTCGGCAGCGCACCTGGGGGGTGCCGATCACCCTGTTTCTGCACAAGCAAAGCGGTGAGCTGCATCCCGACACCGCCAAGCTGGTCGAACAGGTGGCGCTGCAGGTGGAGCAACAGGGTTTCGAAGCCTGGTTCAATCTCGATAAAGAGTCCCTGCTCGGTGAGGGGGCCGGCGACTATGAACAGGTGACCGATAGCCTGGATGTCTGGTTCGATTCCGGGGTATCTCACCACTGTGTGCTGGAGGCGCGCAGCGGGCTGGGGTTTCCTGCCGATCTCTATCTGGAGGGTTCCGATCAGCATCGGGGCTGGTTCCAGTCCTCATTGATGACCTCGGTGGCGATGAACGGCTGCGCCCCCTATCAGCAGGTGCTGACCCATGGTTTTACCGTGGATGCCGAGGGTCGCAAGATGTCCAAATCCCTGGGCAACGTAATCGCGCCGCAAACCGTTCTGAAAACCCTGGGTGCGGACATCATCCGTCTGTGGGTGGCCGCTACCGATTACCGCAATGAGATGACGGTCTCCGACGAGGTGCTCAAGCGTACCGCGGACGCCTACCGGCGCATCCGCAACACCGCGCGCTTTCTGCTCTCAAACCTCAACGGGTTCGATCCGGCGCGGAATCTGGTGCCCGCCTCGGAGATGATCGAGCTTGACCGCTGGGTGGTGGATCGCGCACTGCGCCTGCAGAAAGAGATCGTTCAGGCCTATGGGGAGTACCAGTTTCACTTTGTCTACCAAAAGATCCACAACTTCTGCGCCAACGAACTGGGTGGGTTCTATCTGGATATCATCAAGGACCGGCAATACACCACCCAGGCGGACAGTCTGCCCCGGCGCTCCTGTCAGACCGCCATGTACCACATCATCGAGGCGATGGTGCGCTGGATGGCCCCGATCCTGAGCTTCACCAGTGATGAGATCTGGCGGTCGATCCCGGGAGAACACAGTGATAGTGTGTTCCTCGAGACTTGGTATGATCGGTTGCACGCCCTCGACGCCGAGGATCCCTTCGACGGCGCCTACTGGTCAAAGATCATTCAGGTGCGGGAGTCGATTGGCAAGGCGATGGAGGCGTTCCGCTCGGCCGGTAATGCAAGCCTGGATGCCGAGGTGATTATCTACTGCGAAGCTGAGATCAAACAGGTCCTTGATCAATTGCAGGATGAACTGCGTTTCGTGCTGATTACCTCCGAGGCCCGGGTGCGTCCCCTGGGTGAGAAACCAGCGGATGCGATTACCGACGAAACCCTGGGAATTGCGGTTCAGGTCACTGCTTCACCCTATAGCAAGTGCGTACGCTGCTGGCATCACCGTGAAGACGTGGGGCAGAACGCCGAGCATCCGGAGTTGTGTGGCCGCTGTGTTGAAAACGTGGCGGGTTCCGGCGAACTCCGGCGTTTTGCTTAGCCGTCTCGGGAGGAGTATCAGGATGATACGCTGGTTATGGCTTTCGCTGCTGGTGATCCTGCTCGATCAGTCATCCAAACAGCTCGTTGAGTCGATGCTGACCCTCTACGAGTCGGTCAGGGTCGCGCCGTTCTTTGATCTGACCCTGCTTTACAACAAGGGCGCCGCGTTCAGTTTCCTCAGTGACCAGAGCGGTTGGCAGCGCTGGTTCTTCGTCGCATTGGCCAGTGGCGTCAGCTTGGGTTTGACCGTTTGGCTGTATCGTTTGTCCGCTGCAGAGAAATGGGTCGCGGTGGCGGTCTCCCTGATTATCGGCGGGGCGATCGGCAATGTCATCGACCGGGTGTTGTTCGGTCAGGTGATCGATTTTCTCCACTTCCATATCGATCAGCACTACTGGCCCGCCTTTAATATCGCCGATTCCGCCATCACTCTCGGTGTGGGGCTGATGATTTTCGATGCCCTGGTGCTGGCGAAGAAACGTGATTTAAACTCTGAAACTTGAGTTTATAAATCTGTAGCCAAGCAGTGCGTTATGCATTGAATTAGGTCAAAAGTCCCAGCGGTAGCCGGCCTGGAGATAGTAGTCTGAGTAATTCGTGTCAGACAGGTCGGTTTTCTCCCGATACCAGTTAATGCCCCCGTCGAACTCCAGGGTGAACCCCTTTTTCAGCCGATAGTCCATGCGCAGATGGGGACCAAAGCTGAGTCGGGTGTCGTTGTTGAGGTCGCTGTTGCGGTAGGACACGCTGAAGCTTGGATTGAGGCGAAACACATCCGAGACCGGGTAACGGCTGCTGGCGCCCAGGCGCAACGTGCTCGAGGTGCTGGTGTCGTAGTAGTTCATACTGAGGATGCCGATATCGCCCTGCTTCAGCAGGCTGTTCTTGATCAATTGCAGGGAGTAGAAGTACTGATTGTCCGTGGCCTCCTGGGCGGCGAAATAGTCATGGGATATCCGGGTGCCTCCCGGGTTGTTGGGATCGGGTTCGTTTTCCTCGCCCTGCTGAACGGTGTCGCCACTCTTTGTGACACTGAAATCACCGCTGATCTGCAGGGTGTCGCTCAAAGAGTAGTTCGCACCCAGAGAAAGGGTGGTGGTATCGGCGGTTATCTCCTCGGCCCGTTGATAGATGTTCGACTCGGATTCGAATGCGAGCAGTTCATCGATGGATTCGACCCGCGCGATCTGGGACGGGTTGAGATCGTACAGATCCGGATTGTTATAGCCGTTCAGTGCGGTGGAGGTCTGAAGCAGCGGGCTCTTGCGATAGTCGAAATTCATGTAGACCCGGGCCTGATCCTGCAGGTTCCAGTTTCCCTGGACGGTAAAGATGTTGAGCGCCCCGAAGTGGATGTCGTAGTCCAACAGGCTGAACAGGGATTTCTCGGCATCGAAGTAGCGCAGCTCCCCGCCCACCGAACGCCGGTCGATCAGGCTGTCGACCCGCTGATCCACCAGATACAGACTCAGATCCCAGTTTTCCAGGATGTTTGAGATGTCACCGCTGAGTCCCGCGAATTTCTTGTGTTCGTTGAGGGAAACGTCACGGGAGCTCTCGACCGGAAGTCCCGCCGCGGCCCGCAGACGGATATCCGATGTGAGTTCATAGCCGAGTACCAGCCCGTCGAAACGGTTCAACAGGCCGCTGGATCGCTGGCGTTGGCGGCCCAGGCGGAGAGAGGTGCCGGATTCCCGGTGTGCCATGTCGACATAGAGTTCGGAGAGCCGGTCCTCGTTTTCCGAATTGTCATTGTTCAGCAGATCGAGGGCGTAACCGCCGGACATCGCCATCTGCAGATCGACTTCCTGGCCCCGGTAGTGACTGTAGAGATTGACGTAGTGATCGATCTCCGAGCGGGATACGCTTTTGTCCGCGTCCACCAGGGGGCTGTCGATCTCGTCGCGACGATAGTATTGGGAGAAGCTGCCGTAGGTTGTCCATTCCGTTGGTTTTTCCTCCTTCTCCTCGAGGGGTTCGCGCAGGGGTTGAGTGGCGGTGATCAATCCGAGCAGACGCTGCTTTACCCGTTGCGTATCGTCCCCCTCGGGATACTTCTCGATGAACGCCTCATAGTCGGCTTTCGCATGTGCCTTCTGGCCGTTGCGTTCCCGGGCCAGTCCCAGGAGTTCCATGGCCTCCTTGGTGTAGTAGTGTTCCGGTTCACTCAGGAACGCCTCGAGCATGCGCACAGCCTTGGCGAACTCTCCAGCGGTGAGGGTACGACGGATCAGCTCCATCATTTTTGTCAGGCGCTCGTCGGCCGGGGCAACCACCGCAACGGGTGCCTCCTGGGCAAATTCCGATAACGAGGTGATTCCCAGTTTGAACATGGCGTCACGCCGCTCCTGGAGGCCTGCCTCATCGATCCAGGCGTCCGGATAGAGTTTTTTTACCTCCTTGAGTTTGTGTTCCGCCTCCTGGTGGGTGCGAAAGTAGCCCAGTCTGAGTTGCTGCAATTCCTCACCGTCAGTCCGGGTCACGGTGGTATAGAGAGCCTGATTCCCCTCGACCGCCACGGGGGCGACCTGGGTCAGGTCGATAGGGTCTTTTTGAGTGTTCAGATTGATCACGTAGATCACCAGGGTGAGGAGCCTGGCGGTTAACGGTGGCGCGGTTTGAGGTACCTCGACATTAACCATCGAGTCAGGGGAGGGTAGGGTGTCGCTCGGAGGGGACTGCTTTTTCAGGAGAAAGTCCAGTACGTAGAAGTCGCGGTTCTGGCGAATACGAAAGTGCTCGACCGGGTTCGCGAAGGAGACCAGCAGGTTCGATGTGCCCAGGGGGACCCGCTGAAAAGCTACCTTGTTCAGTGGAATGTCCCTCGTTGGGCTCCAGGTCAGTTGGTCATGATCCACCAGGTCGACGAACTCGATACTGTTGCCGGATCCCCCGTTCTGGGTCGGCATGATCTGCAGTTGTACCCCCACTTCGTTGTTCGCTTCATTGCTCAGATGCGAGACATAGCGTACCGGGACGTTAAAGTACACGGAGATGACGAAGTCATCGTTTTCCGAGTCGACTTCGATCCGGTCCAGGACCCGTGTGGCGGCGAGTGCTTCCCCGACGGGAAGCACGCCCAGTAGAATGATCCAAACAAGGGCGCCAGCGCGAAACATCGCTTTCATGATATCTGTCACCCGATCAATCCCAGTCCCGGTCCGAAACGCTGTGACAACGGCTGCCGGCACAGTTTCGATCCGCGCTCAGATTGGTATGGGGGCCTTCTCCGCGTTCGTAATCGTTGGCGTGACATCCTGCGCAATCCGGTGCATAGGCTGGGGATGGCCAGGGAATCGTCTCGCGGTTGCTCGTATGACAGTCGGTACAACCCAGGTTGGCCCGGTGATCACCGGGGTAGTTGCCCACATGCACATAGCGCGAGACCTGACTCCAGCTGCTGGTGGTGTGGCAGACATCGCACTGTTGGGTGGTAATGAAATGCCCGGAGGGTAGATCACTCTGGTGACAACTGCTGCAACTGCCCAGGACATCTCCGTGATCGACACGCAGTACTGGCGACCAGGTGTGATTACTGTGGCAGTTTTCACACAGATTGCTGGACTGGATATGGTCCGCCGGCTTGCCCCCTCCGCTGGTGCTGCCGTTGTGGCAGCTGTAGCAGTTGGTGGTGTTGTTTTCGTGGTTGAAAGTGGCCGGCGTCCAGGCCGTGGTGGAGTGGCACATGTCGCAGGTGTTGCTGCTGGTCACATGGTCCGGCTCTTTGGTCCGCCCGGAGGTGCTGCCGTTGTGACAGCTGTAACAGGTGCCAAGCACATCGCCGTGGTCGACCCGGGCCGGAATCCAGTAGGCGTTGTTGTGGCAATCCTCGCACATGTTGGTGGTCTGCATATGCGACGGATTTTTACCCGGGATGTTGGGAGTGCTGCCGTTGTGGCAGCTGTAGCAGTTGGTCGTCACATCACTGTGGATGAAGGTGGCGGGTGACCAGGCCGTGGTCGAGTGGCACTGTTCACAGTTGTTGCTGCTGGGCATGTGACTGGCCCCCTTGGTCTGTCCCGAGGTACTGCCGTTGTGGCAACTGAAGCAGACACCGAGCACTTCATCGTGATCCACATCGGCGGGTGACCAGGCAGCGACTCGGTGACAGAACTCGCACAGGTTACTGGTCTGCATGTGGGTCGGGTTCTTGCCATCTCTGACTGAATTGTTGTGGCAGGTGAAGCAGCGGGAGGTGGTGTCGTCATGCACGAAGGTCGCGGACCAGTTCGAGGTGGTGTGGCAGCTCGCGCAATCATTGCCGCTGGGGATATGGTTGGCGGGCCTACCTTCCGCAGTGCTTCCGTTATGGCAACTGAAACAGACACCGAACACCTCGTCATGATCTACCCGCTCGATCTGACTCCAGGTCGTGGTGACATGGCAGGCTTCGCAGCGGTCCGAGGTCTGTATATGGGTCGCGCCCTTGCCGTCCTGTAACAGACCGTTATGGCAACTGAAACAGTTCGTGGTGGCCGAGTCGTGAACGAAATGGGCCGGTTGCCACGCCTGGGTGGTGTGGCAGGCCTGGCAGTCGTCATTTGTCGGAATATGGGTGGCACCCTTGCCCGGTAACAGGGTGTTGTTATGGCAGCTGACACAGGTGCCGATGACCTCATTGTGATCGACGCCGATCAGATCGCTCCAACGGGTGGGGCGGTGGCAGTTCTCACACAGGTTGCTGGTCGGTAGATGGTCATTGCCCTTGCCATCGGCGGTTGAACCATTGTGACAACCGGCGCAATCGCTTGTGACCTTGTCATGCTGGAAATTCGCTGGAATCCAGGCATTGGTCGTGTGGCAGATATTGCACTCCTGAGTGGTCTGAACGTGCCCGTCGGGTTTCGCCCGTGCACCGGTAACCGAGCCATCGTGGCAACTGCTGCAGGTGCCGATCACATCGGCGTGATCCATGTGGCTGAGGGGTTTCCACTCGGTATTCCGATGACAGTCTTCACAGATGTCCAGGGTAGGTACGTGGTCGGCGTTCTTTCCCTTGACCCTGAAATTGTCATGACAGCTGAAACAGTTCTCGGTAATGGTGTTGTGGATGAAGTGCGCCGGGGTCCAGCCGTCGGTCGTATGACAATCGGAACAGACATCGGAACTGATGATATGCCGTTCACCCTTACCGGGCGCCCAGGTGTTGTTGTGGCAGTTCGAGCAGGGACCAATGACCTGGTCATGATCCACATGGGAGGGCTCCCAGCTGGTGTTTCGGTGACAGTTTTCGCACAGGTTACTCGTGGGCATATGGTTATCGCCCTTGCCGGTCAGGGGGCTGCCGTTATGGCAGGTCGAGCAACCGCTGGTGACCTCTTCATGTTTGAAATCGGCCGGGCTCCAGGCGTCGGTGGTGTGACAGTCGGTGCAGTCGTCACCACTGACGATGTGATCCGAGGGCTTGCCCGGTACCACCCGGTTGTTGTGACAGCTGATGCAACTGCCCAGCACAAAGGTGTGATCGACGCTAACCTGGGGTTTCTTCCACCCGGCGATCTGATGGCAGGCCTCGCAGGTATCGGTGGTCTGTATGTGCTGGGATGGCTTGCCCAGGGCGCTTACGCCGTTGTGGCAGGAGACGCAGTTATTGGTGACACCGTCGTGATCAAAGCTGCCCGAGCTCCAGGAGATCGTATTGTGGCAATCCTCGCAGGGCCGGCCGTTGATTGGGATGTGGGAAGCGGGCATACCGGGGGCGATCGTCCCTTCATGGCAACTGACACAGCTCCCTTGCACCGCGGTGTGATCTACGCGAACGACATGTTCCCAGCCAAGGGTTGTATGACACAATTCGCAGTGATTGTCGGTGTTGATGTGGGTGCCACCCTTACCGGTCGCGGTGTTACCGTTATGGCAGCCGGCGCAATCGCCGGAGACATTCCCGTGATCGAATCTTGCCTTGCGCCAGTTGGTAATGGTGTGGCAGTTGTCGCACTGATCGTCGCTGAGGATATGGTTGGGCGACTTTCCGTCACTCCTGACATTGTTGTGACAGCCCTCGCATCGGTTAGGAGTGCCGGTGAATTGGCCGTTGGCGTGGCAGCGCTCGCACTTCACCTCGTTGTGTCCACCGGTCAGCGGAAATCCCGTGGCGAAATGGTCGAATGGCTC
>JARRNW010000048.1:0-14719 GCA_037384565.1 Candidatus Thiodiazotropha sp. | reverse complement strand
GATCGCATCGCGCAGCGCACCGGGCATGCCCGGTTCCGTCTGATCACCGGACGTGCGGCCCGGGTTGCGCAAGACGATCCCCTCGCCAATGAACCCTATCTCGTAGTGGCGCAGATCGAGGCCGGCCAGACAGAGTCCTGGATACGTTTGGCGGCCAGCTTGGACGCGTCGGAGATTCGAGCCTTGCCCGATCTACGGATCGAGGATGAGCCGCATGTCACCTGGGACGATCAGGCCCAGCGGGTCACCAGCTACAGGGAGGAGCGTCTCGGTGCCCTGTCCCTGTCCCGAACTCCGCTACCTAAGGGGGATCCCGAGGTGGTGCGTTCTGTGCTCCTGGAGGGGATTCGTAGTATGGGGCTGGTTTCGTTACCCTGGAATCAAAAGATTCGCCAGTGGCAAAGCCGGGTCTGCTGGTTGGGACAGCAATCCATCGAATCCGATTGGCCGGATCTTTCCGATGCGTGGCTGGAGCGGCATCTGGAGGAGTGGTTGGGTCCCTGGTTGGACGGGGTGCAGAGCCGGGATCAGTTGCAGCGACTTGATTTGATGGGGATTTTGCAGACCCGTTTGAGCTGGAATCAGGCACAGAGTCTGGATCAACTGGCGCCCAGCCACATTCGGGTGCCCAGTGGCTCCCGTATCGCCTTATCCTATGAGTCGGATCGGCCGCCGGTACTACCGGTGCGTCTGCAGGAGCTGTTCGGATTGGCCGAGACACCCAGAATCTGCCAGGGTCGGGTTGCGCTAACACTGCATCTGTTGTCTCCGGCCCAGCGACCGATTCAGATCACCCATGATCTAGCGGGATTCTGGGCACGCACCTATGGGGAGGTGAAAAAAGAGCTGAAAGGCCGCTATCCTAAACATTATTGGCCGGATGATCCCTTGAATGCCGAAGCCACCCACAGAGCCAAACCCCGAAAGTCGTGATTGACGGGGCGGCGCAATGAGCAGATTAGGTGATGTCGGCTTGAAATAGACATCGGAGGCAGGCCGCGCTCCCTAAAAGACTATCCACCCTGGCGTTTTTTACATACAGTGATTTATTTAGGAGCGCGGATTTCGGAATCAGATCAAGATGCTGAAGCAATTATGGAGAGGATTTATCGCGCAGCTCAAGCGGACACCTGACCGGGAAGCAGAACAGGCGGTGGTGCGGATCGGCCTCGCCCTCGTCATGATTCTGTATTCGGGTTACATGTATCTGTTCGTACTCGGAGATAGTACGATGGGTGTCCTGCTGGGGCTCGCTCTGGGTTATCTGGCCTATGCGCTGGTGGTCCTGTTATTGATCGCCTGGAAACCACGGGGCTACCCAAGACGCCGTATCCTCACTATGGTTTGCGATATCGCAGTGGTCACCTTCTCCATGTGGCACGGTGATGAACGCACCTCCATGCTCTATGTCTTCTTCCTATGGCTCACTCTGGGCAACGGATTGCGCTATGGCATCTCTCAGCTCTACCTCGCCAGCACCTTGAGTACGCTGGGATTCGCCGTCGTCATCGTGACAAACGAGTTTTGGCGTAATCAGCCGATCTTGAGCGTGGGGTTGCTGGTAGGGCTGTTGGTGACCACCCTGTATATTGCGATGCTGTTGAAACGCATCGAAGACGAAAAGCGCCTCAGTGAGGCATCCAATCAGGCCAAGAGCCGGTTTCTCGCCAACATGAGCCATGAAATCCGCACCCCGCTCAATGGCGTTGTGGGTATGAGCGACCTGTTGGCGGGGACCCCCCTGGGGGTTGAGCAGCGTGAGATCATGGACTCCATTCAGGTTTCGGCCGAGACCCTTCTAAACCTGATCGAGGGAATACTGGACTTTTCGAAAATTGAAGCGGGAAAGGTCGAGGTCAAGCGTTCCGACCAGGATATCTCCGCACTGGTCAACCTGGTTGTGTCGATGATGAAGCCCACGGCGGACTCCAAGTCACTGGCGTTGCATTGTTGGATCGATCTGGATGTCTCACCGGTGGTGCAGGTCGATCCCCAACTGCTGCGACAGATCCTGATCAACCTGTTGAACAATGCCATCAAGTTCACGGACCACGGTAGTGTCATGCTCAAGGTGACGCCCTATCGCGACGAGATGGAGCACGATCCGGTCCAAAGACTGCGGTTTGAAGTCATAGATACAGGGGTTGGCATCTCCGAGAATCAATTGGATCTGATCTTTGAACGTTTCAAACAGGGCGATGATTCGACCACCCGTCAGTATATGGGCAGTGGGCTGGGGACCACCATCACCAAGCAACTGGTCGAATTGATGGGGGGCACGATCGGCGTGGAGAGCCAGGTCGGGGAGGGTAGTCGCTTTTGGTTTCAGATTCCCGCACCACCAGCTGACAGAGCGCCAGGAAGTGCTGGATGTGTTGCAAGAGTGGCCCGTGGACATCATGGTCTGCGATACGATCGCCGACGGTTTCCTGGAGTTGCTCAACAATACCAAGATCGGAAAACCATATGATATTGCGATCGTCGATGAAACCCAGGAGATGATATCCAGTGATGAACTACTGCGGGTCATCCGCGCGGAAGCGAGTCTGGATGACTTGGGTCTGGTGTGTGTCACACGGCATGCGCCGAGTCGTGAACGGGAGATGGAGCTCTGTCTCGCGGGATACAATGCGGTGGTTACCCTTCCGGTGACCCGGGAGAAAATCCGCCATGTCCTGCAATATGCACTGAGTGGCGACAACAAGGAGTCGTCTCGGAAGCCGCCCCGGATTATCCGTTCGGCAGACCAGATCTCAGGACACAGGGCCCGAATCTTGCTTGCAGAAGATAACAATATCAACCAAAAAGTCGTCAAGAAAATCCTCGAACTTCAGGGTCACAATGTCACGGTTGCGGATGATGGTCGCCAAGCGCTCAAGGCGCTTGAGGCCCAAGTATTCGATCTCGCGATTCTCGATCTGCATATGCCGGAGGTGGGCGGTATCGATGTGATACGCAACTACCGTCAGGCACATGGAACGGGCGATCCTTTACCTTTCATGATACTCACGGCCAACGCGACAGCGGAGGCGGTGCGTCAGTGCGAGCAAGTGGGGGTGAATGCCTATCTGACCAAACCGGTACGTTCCGCGCATCTCCTTGATGAGGTGAACCGGCTGCTAGGCAGTGAATTGCAGGGTGTCGATACCGACATCCTGATCGATCAGCCTACCCGTTCCGCGAGTATCGAGAAGAGCAGTCGGGTATTGGACAGGGAATCCTTGAGCGGCCTGGAGGACTTAAGCCGTGATCCAGAATTTTTACCTAATCTCATCAGGAGTTTCTTACGTGACAGCGAGACCCTCCTGGCAGGGATGCGGCAGTCTGTGGAAACGGGTAATCCCCAGCAGTTTCGCGATAGCGCACATCTGCTGGCGGATAACGCATCCGGTATCGGAGCCTATGCGCTGATGACTACTTCCTTAGCGGCTTGCAAAATTGAAGATGAGGTCTTTGCAGAGGTTGGCGGCAAAGTGCTGACCCGGGTTTCAACCAACTATAGCATTACCTGTCAGGCATTGGACCGCTATATGAAAAATGTTGTGGCCTGATTCGTATCGGCTTTTGGGTTGTTTCCATGGGCTCAGGTTGCCGGTTCGATCGGTTCGGAATTCATTACCGCCGAACGCTGGGAGAGGTAGTATTGATACGCTTGCAGCGTAAGATTGAAGGTCTGCTCGATTTCACTGAGGACATCTGAGCCTTTGTACTCGAATTCGCGGGCGGACAGTTTTGAAGCCTGTTGGCTCAGTTCATACAGCACGACAGCCCCCAACTGCCCCGCACTGTCGAACAGTATTTGAGCCTGATCGAGATACAGTCCCAAATTCTGTTGGGCAACGGCCTGCCCCATCCGCTCCAGGATAGTGTGACCCTCCACTTCGAAAATTCGGAACAATTCATTGATGAAGCTGATCCCGGTTTCCAATTTTTCGAGACGTAACAGGGTCATATGATCCAGCAACATCGCATCCTGGATGCGATTGTTTTTAAACTGAATCGGATCGGTGCTGCGGTATACATAAGTGAGATTTTGCAAATCCCCCTTGTCCAGAGCCGCAAGTATGGATAGCAGAGCCTCATGGGGAGAAACGGGTTTGAACAGACAGATGTCCACGCCGATATTTTGACACTGGTTCAGAATTTCCGGATCGTTTTCGTCGTGCAGAAAGATGAACGGGACCCAATGTTTGTAGGATGTGGTAAAGCGGTGCAGCTTGACCACTTGGACTCCGCTCATTACCGGTAGATCCGTATTAATGATCGCCAGATCGAAAAAATGCTCTTCCAGGGCATCCAGTGCCTGATCACCATTTTCCACAGTGCGTACGCTGTAACCTGCCTGACTCAGGGCGCTGCTCAGCAGGCCCCGTTCCTCGGAAGGGCTGTCAGCGATCAACAGCTGTTTCTGACGTGTATAGGCTTGTTTGATGTTGCGGTGTTTGCTCAGGCTTACCACGTTGGAAGCGAGATCCTGCTGATCGGTCTCGTAGCTGACTACGCTGAAGAGCTGCTCTTTGGACCAGGGCGACTCAAGCAGTGTGTGATATCCGGCTCGCAACAGTCGCTGAGCGTATTTGTCGTTATAGAATGAGGGTTGAATACAAATCAGCCTGAGATTGGTGAGCAGTGGCTCATCTTTGACTAGGCGCGCCAGGGAGAGTGGCTCGATATCCAGGCTTTCACCATCGACGAAAAGGATCGAATAAGGTGTAAAAACCTCACCCTGGCAACGGGATAGCATATGTTTGAAGGCCTGCAGACTGTTACCGCAGCTGGTGGTTTCATGCCCCCACTCCGAGAGCTGTTGGGAGAGCAGTGCGATGTTATTGGCGCTGTTGGAGAGTATCAGTAATCTGCGGCCGTTACGGGGCGTAGACGTATTACTGAAGGTTGCTGTCGGCTCTACCAGAGTGGGTAGGGATGCGGGTGCCTCGGTTTCCTGAACGGGCTGATCGGGCTGATTGGGTTCGTTATATGAAGCTTCGGCATGGGGCGTCAGCTTGAAATGTTTCTTCAGAGTCAGGAGCAGGGTGAGGAAAATGGTCAGGCTCAGTACCAGTATCTGATGGTTGTCCAGGCTGATTGCAGGACTTAGCAGAATGGTTACCGCTCGGATACACAATGCGCTGAACCCGGCCAGCCAGACATAACGGATCGGGTAGGCATTGGCGCCCAGGATCAGTATCAGGCTGAGCGGTGTCAGGAGCAGGCCCGGGCCGCCCGCAAGCAAGGCCAGACCCAGGAATACCTGGTCGAATACCGGGGTGGTGTAGCGCAACACAGACGAACCGGCTTGACCAATCGAAAGAAACAACAACAATCGTATCGAGGCGTAGGATAGGGCGAGGAAGAGAATACCCGAAGCGCCGGTTTGACGGACAGGCCAGTCATGGATTAGCAGCAACCCCAGCAGGGTCACGCAGCTGACTACGAAGCTGAGCCTGAAGTAGCGTCGATCACGCGGATCCGCCGACCGGACCGCGAGGCCTTGATCTGTTGATTTCCGATTCAAGCGTCTGTTCCTTCGGGTTCGTTGCTCAGAGCACGATGAATCGCTTCGACCTCCTGGAGTTCATCGAGAAAGGCGTCTGCGCATTGTGGATCGAAATGGCGACCTTTTTGTTCGCTAATGTAGTTAATCCCCTTCTCGAAAGGCCAGGATTTCTTGTAGGGCCGGTCACTGAGCAGGGCGTCAAAGACGTCCGCAATCGCCACGATCCGGGCCTCCAGGGGAATATCACTCCCGGACAGTCCGTTCGGATAGCCCTCTCCATTGAATCGCTCATGGTGATTCAACGCGATCACTGCGCCGGCCTGAATGTACTTGGACGAGCTGTTTTTGAGGATCTCATAACCCAGTTGGGTGTGATGCTTCATGATTTCGAATTCTTCCGTTGTCAATCGCCCGGGTTTCAGGAGAATGGAGTCGGGGATGCCGATCTTGCCGATATCATGCATGGGAGCGGACTGGGAGATCAAATCACACTGTTCTTGAGGCAGCCCTAGTCCTCGGGCGATCAGGCGGGAATAGCGGGCAATACGGATGATATGGTTGCCCGTGTTCTCGTCCCGGTACTCCCCCGCTTTTGCCAGCCGCATGAGGGTCTCCTGTTCCCTGTTATGCAATTCCTGGGTGGTTTTGCGGATCTCCTGTTCAAGCAGCAGGGCCCGATCTTTGATCATCTTTCGCTGCTGGCTCATGGTCAACATGTTATTGCAGCGCGCCCGGCATTCGGTGTGGTCGATCGGTTTGGTGATGAAATCGTTGGCGCCGGATTCCAGTGCCATGTAGCGAATGGATTGATCTTCCACGCAAGTGACAATCATCACCGGGACATCGTTGCAGCTCGGGATGCGTCGTAGCCACTTGATGAACTTGATGCCATCCATGCGTGGCATCTTGTAATCGGTGATCACCAAGTCGATTTCATGGGTTTTTGCCCATTCCAGAGCCTCAATGGGATCCGCAAAGCAGGTTGATGATACATCGCTGTCGATGGATCCCACCAGCTCCTGGAGAATCATTCGGGTGATCGATTGATCATCGATGATGAGTACATGAGGCATTGTAAAACTACTTCGCTAAGCTCTGGAGTGACAAACTGTCCGAATGCTGTTCGAACCAGGATTCGGGCGACATTAATTCCTTAGAGATAGTATCCGATTTTATCCCTCTGTGCGATTGACGCAAGGGTTAATGGATAGGATATCCTGTATTCACGAAAAATACTAAAAAGCAAGGAATAACAATCGGTTATTAATCGTTGTTAAATTTTATCCAGGCGTTTTTCAGAGGTCTTGGCTGAGCAGTTTCTGCATCATCTGGCGAACTGTGTCCGAGGTGAATGGCTTGTCACAAATGGCGGAAACCCCGGATTTTTGCACTGCCGCAAGCCGGTTTTCATTGGATTCACTGGTGATCATGAGGATCGGCATTCCGGGCTGGGCGCTTCTTTGACGGATGAAATCGACCAATTCCTTGCCGTCCATTTCCGGCATGTTGTAGTCGGATATTACCAGATCAAAGTAGTGTTCGTTGATCAGCTGCGCGGCCTCCGCGCCGTTGCGGGCCTCGGTGATGTTTTCGATACCCATGGCTTCGACCAGCCGGCGTACCTGGTTTCGCGACATCAGACTGTCATCCACGATGAGAATCTGCAGGGTTTCGGTATCGACACTCTGTAAGGCCAAGTCTGGGGTCTCGATGAAGTCCAGGGTCGCGCTCAGGGCGACCTGCAGATCGTCCCTGCTGAATGGCTTGGGCAGGATGGCTACAGCGCCGGCCTGGCGGATCGGATCCAGATAGGCCAGGCTGGTTTCACTGGAGATCAGCATGAAGGCGCAGTCGAGCAAACGTTCCACATTGTGCATTTGATACAGCAGATCGGTACCGGTCATATCCGGTAGGTAGAGGCTGCTGATCACCACGTTGGGCTTGCTTTGAGGTAGGGCCATCAAGGTGTCTTCACCCGTGGTGAAGGTTTTGATGTGGTTGATGCCCAGGGCGTCCAACTGCTGTTTGATGATGTGTCGCTGGGTCAGGGAGGGTTCCACGAGCACGACGGAAAGGTCTTTGATGTTCATCTTTAGCCATCAACTGAGGGAATACGAGCAACTGTCCCAATCATAGCAAGCAGGTATGGGATGTTGTAGTCTAGTTCAGCTTTTCTCGGTCCGGGTCTGGCCGTAGAATTAGCGCCCATTTATTTATGAATCGCTGGGGAGTCCTGTGTGAAGCTGACCGTGGATGAATTTCGAAACTGGGATCGCAAATGCGTCACCCTGATGGGTATGTCAGGGGTGGGTAAAACGCGCTTGTCGAACCGGTTGCGCGCGAGTGATTGGTTCCACTATTCCGGCGATTATCGTATCGGTACCCGTTATCTGGACGAGGCGATTCTCGATACCATCAAGGAACAGGCAATGCAGGTACCGTTGCTGCGGGATTTGCTGCGTTCCGATTCCATATTTATTCGCAACAATGTTACCTTTCATAACCTGAATCCGGTCTCAACCTTCCTCGGTATGCTGGGCAACCCGGAGCAGGGCGGGTTACCGCTGACGGAATTCAAGCGTCGCCAGGCACTGCATCGACAGGCCGAGATTGCTGCGATGTATGACGTACCAGGGTTTATTCACAAGGCAAAACTCATCTACGGTTACGCCCACTTCATCAACGATGTGGGCGGCAGTCTTTGTGAGCTCGATGAGCCGGCTGTGTTGGAGTTTCTCTCCGAACATTCCCTGATTCTCTACATCCGGGCCAGCGAGGAGGATGAGGCCTCTCTGATCGCCCGTTCGGTCTCCCATCCCAAACCCTTGTACTACCGGGAGGCCTTTCTCGATGAGCAGTTGGCAGAGTATATGAGCCTCAAAGGGCTGAGTTATGTGGCTCTGGTCGATCCTTACGATTTTACCCGTTGGGTCTTTCCGCGATTGTTTAGGGCGCGCATCCCACGCTATGAGGCCATTGCCGCCAAGTACGGATACACAGTGAGCACCCAGGAACTCGCCCGGGTACGCAGCGAGTCCGATTTTCTTCAACTTCTGGAACAGGTGATCGAGCGGGAGTCCTGAAATGCCCCTGGTAGCGCACAACAACTTACCCACCTTCTCACGTCTCAAGCAGGAGGGACAGAATATCCTGACCCCGGATCGGGCTGTACACCAATACATCCGCGAACTGCACATCGGGTTGTTGAATATGATGCCCGATGCCGCCATCGAGGCCACCGAACGGCAATTTTTCCGTCTGGTGGGGGAGGCCAATCCGATTGCTCAGTTTTTCATTCATCCCTTCACCCTGGATGAACTGCCCCGGGGCGACAAGGCCCAGGCGCATATCGACTGCTACTATGAGTCTTTCGAGCAGATTCGTAATGACGGTCTGGACGCCCTTATTATCACCGGTGCCAATGTCAGTCATCCGGATCTATCCCTCGAGCCCTTCTGGGAGCCCCTGACCGAGGTGGTGGACTGGGCCTATGAAAATGTGACCTCCGTGTTGTGTTCCTGCCTGGCCACCCATGCCGTCGTGCAGTCCCACCATGGGGAGAAACGCACCCCCATGGGTGACAAGCTTTGGGGGGTATTCAGTCACCGGGTCATGGATGCCCACCATCCCTTGGTCAATGATGTCAACACCCGCTTCGATGTGCCTCATTCCCGATATAATCAGATCTCGCGGGAGCAGTTTGATCGGGCGGGTTTGCGGGTGCTGGTCGAAAGCGAGGAGGCCGGGGTACACCTGGCGGTGAGTCGGGATGGCTTGAGAGTGGTCTATTTCCAGGGCCACCCGGAATACGACACCATCAGTTTACTCAAGGAGTATAAGCGTGAGGTTATGCTCTACTTGGGTGGCAAGCGATCCGACTACCCACCTTTTCCTTCGCACTACTTTTCGCTTAAGACTCAGGCGATCTTCAATGAATATCAGGAGCGCCTTGAACAGGCCCTTACAACCGATGCAGAGCTTCCCGAGTTTCCGGAGTCTCTGGTGATCGACAGCCTGGACAATACCTGGCATGACACCGCGGAGGGCGTTATCGGTAACTGGATTGGATCGGTTTACCAGGTCACCCATCAGGATCGGAAATTGCCGTTTATGGAGGGTATAGATCCGGAGGATCCTCTCGGTTTGTTCAGCGGTTAAATTTTTTCCTGATTACCCACTTTACTCAGCCACTCAAAACTCAACACTTAAAACTCAAAACTTTTCAAACCATTGCTCACACCCACCACCCTATGGCGGAGCATAGTAGGTAATCAGGAATTTTTTATGTACGTGCTACCGAGGGCAGACCCTGTCGTTGCGTGGGAACTCGTGGTGCCTTATTGATCAAACAAACAGTCGGGCAAAGGCGGAAGTCAGGTCACCCGTGGTTTGGAAATTGCTTAAGTTTGGAAACAGACTACGAATCAGGGTCTGATCAGCACCCAGCCAGTCGACCAGGGCGGCATTAACCTGGTCCTGGGCCAGTTTCGGGATCATGCGTCCCTTGTCGCCGTAGTCATCCTCACCTGCAAGAGTCAGGTCGGGAAGGGTGCCTACCAATCGGCCCCCATCCAGGGTTCCACGGTTACCGGTGCCGGTGCCGCCCATTACGAACTGATGGGAACCCCAGCCATGATCCGTGCCGTCACCGTTATAGCTGAGGGTGCGTCCGAAGTCCGACATAGTAAAACTGGTGACCTGGTCCGCATGGCCCAGCTCCTCCATGGCCTTCTGAAACTTCCATAGACCCAGGCTCAGTTCCCGCAATAGCAGAGGGTGTGCTGTGGATTGGGTAGCGTGGGTATCGAATCCGCCGAGCTGGACGAAGAAGATCTGTCGGTGATAGCCGGGACCCAGGTCGCCGTTGGCACCCAGATGCACCATCTTCGCCACGGATTCCAACTGCTGGATCAATTGGCCGCTCAGGGATGAATTGAAACCCAGTTGCTGGGCATCAGGTATCTCGAACAGGCCCTCCCCGTAGGGGCCATGGGTCGCATAGTTGAGAGTCAGGGCATTCCAGCTTTGATTGAGCTGTTCAAAGGTGGTGAGGGCTCGGGTGAGACTGCGGTTGTAAAAATCCCGCAGTGGGTTTGCGGTGGTGGCCGTGTTAGTCCCGTCAAATGTCAGCCGATCGGTAGTTGTCGACTGCCCGGCCAGGGCCATAAAAAGGGCGCGGCGGTCTTCGTTGCCGGCATCGGTCCGCCTCATGTGGTAGACCTCGGGCAGGGCACCAGCCTTGAGCACCAGGGGTGAGGTTTGCTGGCCCATCATCATCCGGTCATTACCCGCATAGGAAATATTCAGACCCAGGGCGTGGGCCTGGTTGATGCCACTCCAGGCATCGGCGATCTTCCCGGCCCAGCCAATATCGTCCAGATTGTTGGCCTGGCCGGTCTGCAGTTCCCGTTGCTGATGGTTGTGGGCGAACAGGAACTGGGGCAGTTCCGCTTCTTGGTTGCGGATTTGCTCCCGGGTAACCGGGCGTACCAGGGTGCCGGTGCTGCCGAGAATCAGCAGCCGGTCATCCATGAAAAGCTGGGCCAGTTCCGGCATCACCCCATTGATCCCGAGGTTCACACCTTTGCCGGTCAAAGGATAGTGACCGCTAAGGTAAGCGGTGGCCTGATTCTGGTTGCGATTGTAGGGGTTGGCTGCTCCCGAACCCAGGTGTCCCTGGTTCAGACTGCCGCCACCGGTAGTGATCTGAGCGAGCCCGAGATCCTCATCGGCAACCGCCAGTCCGGCACGGATTTCGGCATAGGGGGCGTAGCCCTTGAGGGCATCGGTGCCCAAGGGCACCAGCATGTTGTGGACGTCGTTCCCCCCGTGCAGAAAGATGCATACCAGGGCCCGGTAGTCGCTGAAATTCGGTGCCGCGGCCACTGCGTTGGTGGTCATCGTGATGGGTGCCAAGGTGCCAAGGCCGGTATAGCCGGCCAATGCCTTTAAAAAATTGCGACGGTGCAGGGTCATGGCGATGCGGGTCCTTTGCGGGTTACTTCTGAATCATGTAGGCGCTCGATGTAGCGATGAGCACATAGGCATCGCGGATCATGCGTCTCGCACGCTCAAAGTGATTACTGGTGTTGGTGTCGCTGCTCGACAGCAGATAGTGTTGCAGGGCGGTCCGGTAGTCCGGGGTCATGTTGCCACCCAGTAGCAGCAGGTCGAGATGATCGATCAGGGCGTTGATCGCCCGTTCCCTCGGGGTTTTTCCGGAGGCGTCGGTCTCGGTGTCGTCAAAGGTGGCGAAATCACCGTTCTGGTCCTGTTCCATAGCCTGTTCCATCAGGGTGAGTTCGGTGTCGAAACTGGTCAGCAGGTTGATTGAATAGTGTCGCCTGGAGGCGGCGAACTCGCTGAGTGTCTTGCTGTTGGTTTTGGTGATCCGATTCACCTCCAGGTTGTTCAGTATTGTATAGACCAGGTTGCTGTAGTTGATCAGCATCTGTTCCGTCTGGATCTGCATCTCTGGTGCGGCCATGGCATGTGATTTGAAATAGGTATCGCTTGGTATGTAGTTCGGGCTGTAGAAGTTGAACACCGTGGGGGAACGTAGCGCGCCTTGTTCGATGGCGTTTTCGGGGTTCCGATACCAGTAGACATTCTGCATGGCACGCCCTTCCTTGCTCTGCCATCCGTTCAGCGGCGTTACATGTGCGGCCCGCAACAGCTGGGTTAGCGCCAGCAGTGGCTCTTTGTATTTACCATAGGTGGGATTGGTGAAGTAACGCTCGTCCCGGGCTTCCGGATCCAGCAGGATGGCCCGCACCACCGCCTTCAGATCACCCTTGACGCCCTGGCCGTTGTCATTGAACACCGCGCTGATCCGGGCTACGTAGTCGGAGGAGGGATTGGAGGTGATCAGGCGCTGGATCAGGTGTTTGCTCACATAAGGCGCCAGGTTAGGATGGCTGAATAATACGTCCAGCGCGGCATCGAGACCGCTCTGATCACTGCCCGCATTGAGTGTAAGGGTATGTCCCAACAGGGTGATCCGTCCATCGCCCCCTTCGGCGGCTTCATCCTCGTGCTCCGCAGCGTTGAACACCATGGGGTGGGTATAGTCTCCGTCCCGGGAGCTGAGTCGGCCATACCGGCTGTTGTTCGCGAGATCCCAGCCGGTCATGACCTTGGCGAGTTCTTCGATGTCCTGTTGAGTGTAGGTGGCCACAATGTTGCTGCCCGTGTCCGGGTAGCTGAGGCTGTTACCGTCCCGGTTCGGTGAGCCGTCCTGATTCAGCTCATACAGGCCCAGGGTAAAGAGTTGGATGATTTCCCGGGCGAAATTCTCATCCGGCCGGGATCCGCTGTCAGGATCGGCCTTACGATTGCCCTGGTGGGAGAGGTATACCCCCATAGCGGGGCTGGTGGCGACTGCCTTCAACAACTGGCGGTAGTTACCGAAGGCGTGCTGTGCCAGCAGGTCGTAATACGTGGCCAGGGCTTCGCCTCGGACGCGCAGTGTCGGTGTGCTGTCGGAGACCACCAGCAATTGACTCAGTGCAAAGGCGACCCGCTGGCGCAACAGGTCGGAACCGATCTGGGTTCGATGCGGCGCCGAGGCCCCCAGGGCATTGTCCCACCAGGCCGCCATCTGGTAATCCAGGGCATTCCGGTCGCTGGTGGTCTGGTTGAAGATACTGTTCGCGAGCCAGTCGGTGCCCGGTTCCGCGGCTCGGGCGATCTCTTCGGTGCGTTCGAGATGGGTCTTCCAGCCGTCCGATGGGGAGGTGTAGGCGGAACCCAGGGTCAACTGCCGATCGATCCAACCTGCAATGCCGAGGCTTTTAACCCGCGCCATCTCACTCAAGGTGGGGCCGAAGGTGCTCTGCAGCAGTAACCGGTGTGCCATGCTGTCGGTGATCCGGTCCGCTTCCACCACCACCAGGGTGAATCGGTTTTCGATACTGACCTGACCGTCTGTGACGCGGACGGTGATCTCATGGGTATCGCCCAGTTCCTCCCAGGAAGGGGAGCCTGCTAGGGTGTGGGTCGCCTCGGTGTATACCAGCCAGTAGGGGAGGCCGCTGACCTGGTATTCGAGAGGGTCGCCGTCCGGGTCGCTGGCCTCCACGGTGATACTGAAGAGTTGATCCACAGGAGTTCGGGTATTCTGCCCGGAGTGAATGAAGACCGGGGGCTGGTTGCTGTCAGAGATGCGGACATTGACCCGGGTGGGCGTTGAACGGGCCTGACCGTCCGTGACGGTGTAGCTGAAACTGTCCTGGGTGGTGTCGGATCCATCGTGGTGATAGACGATGGTGACGCCATTGGCCTGTTGCTGTAAGGATCCATGCTCCGCTTGGGTGAACGCGTCGATGCGCAGGCTGTCCTGGTCTCCGTCGGTGTCGTTCGCGGTCAGGTCGAAGCTGATACTTCCACCGCGCTCGACCTGGAGTGTGTCGGTTACCGCGATAGGCTGATGGTTGGATGCGGGAGGCGGTGTGTCGATATCCGAGGGTTCCGCCTCTGTGTCTTCAACTTCTATGGTCACGACCACCTTGGCGACCTCGGAGTCCTTGGCACCGTCATTGGCGGTGTAGGTGAAGGTGTCTTCAGCGGAATTTGAGCCGTCGTGCTGATACAAGACCTTTCCGTCCGACTGCAGGGTCGCTCGGCCATGTTCGGGTGAGCTGAGGTGGGTGACGGTCAGGTGGTCATCGTTGCTATCCCGGTCATTGCCCAGTACCTCAATCACCACGCTACCACCTTGGGTGGTGGCCGACTGGTCGTCGTTGGCTTCGGGTGCGCTGTTATCCTCCTCGATACAGCCACTGAGAAGTAGGCCCATGAGGAGTAGAATGGCGGATTGAGATAGGGTTTTTCTGATCAGTTCCATTGCGTTCTGCTCAAACAAAGTCATGTGTCGCCGTGGACACGTTGGGAATCATTGAGCAAGATTCCATCTGTTGGGATAGAAGACTAAAGAGATATGCGTTCAAATACTGTGTGTTGATTCAAATTTCGTTTCACCCCAGGGAATCCTCTTCCCATTCTGCGATGATGATTCCACGCTAAATCAATTCATTCGGCGGGTATGCCTGTGAAACGCTACCGGTATCGACACGGGGGGGCAATACATGATTTCCCGGATACTCACGGTTGACCCGTGATGGGGATAGGCTTGATGAGTATGGCGGAGCGGACGGGACTCGAACCCGCGACCCCCGGCGTGACAGGCCGGTATTCTAACCAACTGAACTACCGCTCCGAAGA